>SEBM01000167.1 GCA_004296145.1 Flavobacterium sp. | reverse complement strand
AGATAATGATATTGCATTATAAACACTAATCAGAAAATTTTAGATAAATTGCGGCTTATTCAAGCCTAAAAAACTTCCAAATTTACTCATTTATGGAAAGTAAGAAAAGTTACATGCCGATCAAAGTTCTCTTCAGTTACATTGCCTTACTGGGCCTGGTTATTACTGTAGGATGGTTTTTATATTCTGAAAATGTTGTTTACAATAAACTTGAAGATAAAATTGCACTTGAAAAAACAAAGATTTTAAGAGTCAGTAAACTTTTTTCTAATGTTTATAAAACTGAAAGTCTTGCACGAAAAACAATCCAAACTAACTCTGAAAGTGATTTTAAAAGTTATCTTATTGAAACTGATTCTTTAAAATCAAGAATCGATACCCTAAAACAAATTGTTACTACAGAATATCAAAAGACTTTATTAGATAGTGTTACTTATTTATTATCTGAAAAAACAGACAATATCAAACAATTAAAAACCATAAAAAATAAAGCCGAAGACGAAGTTTCGGTTAATACGGCTATTGACGAAATTACAAAAATGGAGTTTAAACTGCGAAAGCTCGAACTTCAGGATTTTACCAAAAGCCCCAACGAACTGGGAAATTACCAACGAAATGTACTGCAGAAATATGTAGATTATCTTAATCAGAATATTCCCGACGACAGCACAAATACGTTGAGTAAACAAGCTTCTGATTCGATATTAGCCAATTCAAAAAAGTTACTTAGCAATGTAAAATTAAAAGCAGAAAAAAAGAAAGAATCTCTGAATTTTGAAGAAAACAAACTGCTGAAAAATGAAATTGCAATCTCTGAACAACTCAGAAAAGTACTTCGAATCATTGAAAGGGAAATCATAATCAACTCGATTAAAAACAATTCATTAAAAGAAAAATCGCTTAAAAAAGTCAATGAAATTGTCACAGCTTCGGCAATCATTGGTTTATTTCTGACGGTCTTTTTCTCTATTTTAATTGTGAGCGATTACTCAAAATCTCAGGTATATAAGAAACAACTCGAAATTGCGAATTTCAAAACCAAAAACCTGCTGAAAAGCCGCGAACAGCTTATCTCTACAGTAAGTCATGACCTGAAAACGCCTTTGAGTACGATTGTGGGTTATACCGAACTTCTGGGGAATTCTGATGTGAATACGAAACAATCTTATTTTGTAAAAAACATTAAAAACTCTTCTGATTATATATCGCAGTTGGTTCAGGATTTATTGGATTTTTCCCAAATAGAAGCGGGAAAAATCAGTATCGAAAAAGTTCCTTTTTCATTGCCGGAAGTTATTGAAGACGCTGCCAAAAATATTCAGACTGTTTATAAAAACAAAAACATTGACCTTATTATCAATATTGATGAAAAACTCAACACTAAAATTGTTGGTGATCCATTTCGATTAAAACAAATCCTGACTAATATTGTTGGAAATGCTTATAAGTTTACAGAAGAAGGTTTTATAAAAATAAGCACTTTTGCTGCTGAAGAAGATTTTTTTACGATTACAATTGAAGATACCGGAATTGGAATTGAAAAATCAAACCAACAATTGGTTTTTGAAGAATTTGCACAGGCAAATGAAAATATCGAAAAAAAATATGGCGGAACCGGTTTAGGACTTTCTATCTGCAAAAAAATAATTTCTATTCTTGGAGGAAGTTTAAGACTTGAAAGTGAATTTGGTGAAGGCAGTACTTTCGAAATCAGACTTCCATTACAATTCGACACTAGTGAAAATAATGTTGTTGAAATAAAAAAGCAATCTGCTGCCATCAATATCAAAAAACAAACTTTTGTTGTTATTGATGACGATATTAATCTGTTGAATTTGACGAGCGGTGTTTTGAGACAGGAAAAGCATCATGTTTTGTCTTTTGACAGAGCTGCAAAAGCGTTAGAAGCTATTTCTAATACGAATTTCGATTTTATTATAACTGATATCCAAATGCCCGAAATGGATGGTTTCATGTTTATTGAAAAACTCAAAAACATGGATAATTCTACCTTCAGCAATCAGCCGGTCATAGCACTTACAGGAAGAACTGATTTGGATTTTTCGGTATATACAAACGCAGGTTTTACAACTGTAATTAAAAAACCTTACTCGCCAAAAGTATTGTTAGAAACAATTCATGGCATTTTGGAAAACAAGGAAACTCCAAACAATGAAGATAAACCCGTTGAAGATGTCACAATAACAGAGTCGTATTCATTAGAAACTTTAAAAGAGTTTTTAGGCAATGATGACAATGCGTTGCGAGACGTTATAATTTCGTTTATTGAAAGTACTGAGGAAAACCTTGTCTATTTGGACAAAGCAATAGCGGAAAAAAACCAGGATGAAATAAGTGCCATTACTCACAGAATTGCACCCATGTTCAGGCAGATTCAGTCAAATGAAATTGCTAATACTTTAAAATCTCTGGAAAAAAATGAATTTAAAGACGAAGATCTCGAAAGCGTTTTTGAAGGTTTAAAAACTAAAACCGAAATCCTTTTTAATTCTCTAAAAGAAGAAGCAGTTTAATCAATATTATACTGCTTCAATTTATTGTAAAGTGTCTTTCTGGTAATCTTAAGCAATTTTGCGGCTTCTGATTTATTATTTTGTGCTTTTGATAAAGCATGAATAATCGTTTCTCTTTCATTTTCTGACAATGAAAAAGTACTTGCAGTATTCTGTTGTTTCTGGATCTGAAAAAATTCGGCAGGCAGAACATCGCTTTCAATAAAATCACCACGCGTCAATAATGTGGCACGTTTTACGCAGTTTTGTAATTCACGCAGATTTCCCGGCCAACTGTAGTTTTGGAAAATCTTTACCACATCCGGAGAAAATCCGATGATTTCTTTATTTAATTGCTGATTGGCTTTTTCCAGGAAATAATCGGCGAAGACCATTAAATCTTCTCCCCTGTCTGTTAATGAAGGCGACTGAATAGAAAATTCATTGATTCTGTGATATAAATCTTCACGGAAATCACCATTTTTTACTGCTTCGCGCAAATCTTCATTTGTCGCGGTAATGATTCTTATATCAACGTTTATTTCTTTATTGCTTCCGACCGGTTTTATTTTTCGCTCCTGAAGCGCTCTTAAAAGCTGTATTTGATTTTCGTATGAAAGATTCCCTATTTCATCCAAAAAAAGAGTTCCGCCGTTAGCAGCCTCAAAATAGCCCATTTTGTCGCTGATTGCTCCTGTGAACGATCCTTTTAAATGTCCAAAGAATTCACTTGCCGCCAATTCTTTAGGAATCGCACCGCAATCTACCGCTATGAAGTTATTGTTCTTTCTGTTACTTTGCTGATGAATGCTTTTTGCTATAATTTCTTTTCCGGTTCCGCTTTCACCAATTATCAAAACGGACATATCAGTCGGACTTACCAATTGAATATGATCCAGTAGTTTTTTTGAAGCTACAGAAATACCTCGTACAAATTCATTTTCTGTTGCAGGCGTTTTTTTTGTGGCCGGTTTTTTTTCTTTCGCTGGAGATTCTGTCTGCGGAGTTTGCAAAGCATTTGTAATAACCAATAAAACCTCATCGGGATTAAATGGTTTTGAAATATAATCTGCTGCGCCGTTTTTGATCGCTTTTACAGCAGTATTTACATCTGAATATCCTGTCATTAAGATTACAGGTATTTCGGGATATGAATTTTTAAATTCAGCCATAAGGCCGATACCGTCAGAATCAGGTAAACGAAGATCTGTCAAAATCAAATCAAACGATTCGTTTTTGACTGCAATTCGGGCCTCTGCAGCAGAAAAGGCAATTGTTACTTCATATGCTTTTTTTGTTAGAAATTTCTCTAATAATTTGCAAAATGAAATATCATCTTCTATTAATAAAATCTTAGGCATTTGTTTTAAGAGACTTTTTTGCTAAAATAATACTATTAAAGTTGTATTCTCACAAAATTATGCAAAAAAAAAGAGATTGTTTTATAACAATCTCTTTTTCACCAAAAACATAAATCTAATTCACCTAATTATATTTTTAACCAATTGCCATTGACATCTGAGTAAACAGTAGCCTTTTGGTCACCAACTGATATATCTAATTTATATTCCTTTTTATCGTTTATGTAAGCTTTTACCAATTTAGCACCAGGGTAAGCAGTTTCTAAAGCTTTAGTCACTGCCACCGGAACAGTATCTGTACCGATTTCAGTATATTCTGCCTGAAAGTTTGCTTCTATTTTTACTTCTTCAGAAGGAGTAATTGTAGTGGCGTAGATGGATAAACTTCCTAAAATGATTGCTGCTGAAAGAACTATCTTTTTCATAATAAATTATTTTTTAATGATATTTCCTGCTGCATCAGTGAATATAGTATACTTTGTTTCTCCTTTTGAGATTTCAAGTTTATACTCTTTTTTTTCGTTTACATATGCTTTTTCAAGCTTTGTACCCGGAAAAGATTTCTCAACTGTTGACTTTACAGCTGCCGGAACAGCATCTGCACTAACCTCAGTAAACTCATCCTGAATAGTTACTGATTGATTCATTGAACTTTGTATTAAAGGTGTTGCTGCGTTAACAGTTAAACTTCCTAAAATGATTGCTGTGGATAATAGTAACTTTCTCATAATGATTGTTTTTGTGGGTTATTTGACAGTTTGGTTTATTTATTTTTTAAGGATATTTCCTTGAGCATCTGTGTAAACAGTAGATTTTACATCTCTTACAAGAATGTCAATTTTATATTCTTTTTTCTCATTTACATAAGCTTTTTCAAGTTTTACTCCCGGATAAGCATTATCTAAAGCAGTTTTGATTGCTGCCGGAACAGCATCTACTTCTTTATATCCATCCTGAGTTACTGTCTGAACCATTGGGTTATTTACCAAAATGGTTCCTGCCTGCGCTGAAAGTGTTCCTAGAACAATCGCAGCTGATAAAATTAATTTTTTCATAATTTATAGTTTTACGGTTACTTTTGGTTATTTTTTAATCCAGGTTCCATCTGCATTTGCAAAAAGATTTCCTGTTTTATCTCCAACTGTAACATCTAGTTTGTATTGTGAGTTTGCATTTTTATATGCTTTAGAAAGAACTGCATCAGGATATGCTTTTTTAAGAGCATCTGTTACTGCTACAGGAACTTCTTCTAATTTTACCTCAGTATATTCATCTTGAACTGAGACTGTTTTTACGATTGTATTTGTTATTGGTGAAGTTGAAGCAAATGATGTTAAACCTCCCAAAACGATTGCGGCTGATAAAAATAAATTTTTCATGGTAGTTATATTTTAATATTGTTAATTTAATCTTAGTATTCTTGATTTGAATTTTCACAGGAATACTAGATTATTTTTTGATCCAAGATCCATCTGCATTAGCATAAAGATTTCCTACTTTATCTCCTACTGCAACATCTAATTTATATTCTGATTTTGCATTTTTGTATGCTTTAGAAAGTACTGCATCCGGATATGCTTTTTTCAAAGCTTCTGTAACTGCAGCTGGAACTTCTTCTAATTTAATCTCTGTATATTCATCCTGAATTGAGATTGTTTTTACTATTGTATTAGTTACTGGAGAAGTTGAAGCAAATGAAGTTAAACCTCCCAAAACGATTGCGGCTGATAAGAATAAATTTTTCATAATGTGTGTATATTTAAGTTATATAATAGTTCGTTTTACGCTTTAGGTAATGAAATTATTATGCCGTAACTTGAAATACACCACTCAAACCTCTTATTTCCTTATTTTACAACACTTTACGAAGGGTGTGCCAAAATTCAGGAAAAGCAAAAAGTGTGTAATTGTTTGAAATAGTGTGTAAAAAGTATACACTATTTGTGTTTACTTAGAGAAAAAACCACAAATAACAAACCCGACAATCCTGAAGTTTCGGGATAAAATTGTCGGGTTTTATAGTTTTATATGTGTTGAAATAAAAAAAGGCTGTCAAAATTGACAGCCTTTATATTATTCTTCTATAGGATTCATTTTAAAAGTATCCATAAATGCAGTTGTATAATCTCCTGCAATGTATCTTGGATCATCCATTAATTGTCTATGGAAAGGTATTGTAGTTTTCACGCCTTCAATTACAAATTCATCCAAAGCTCTTCGCATTTTACTGATAGCTTCTTCACGAGATTGTGCAGTCGTAATTAACTTTGCAATCATCGAATCGTAATTTGGCGGAATACTATAACCAGAATAAACGTGAGTATCTAAACGTACTCCGTGTCCTCCTGGCATATGAAGCGTAGTAATTTTTCCTGGTGAAGGGCGAAAATCATTATAAGGATCTTCGGCATTAATACGACATTCTATTGCATGTAATTCCGGTAAGTAGTTTTTTCCAGAAATCGGAATTCCTGCAGCCACCATAATTTGCTCACGAATCAAATCATAATCAATAACTTGTTCTGTGATCGGGTGCTCTACCTGAATACGTGTATTCATTTCCATGAAGTAGAAATTTCTGTGTTTGTCAACCAAAAATTCTACAGTTCCTGCTCCTTCGTATTTAATGAATTCCGCAGCTTTTACAGCAGCTTCTCCCATTTTAGCACGCAATTCGTCTGTCATGAATGGTGAAGGTGTTTCTTCAGTAAGTTTTTGGTGACGACGCTGAACAGAACAATCTCTTTCAGAAAGGTGACATGCTTTTCCGTAAGAATCTCCAACAACCTGAATTTCGATATGACGTGGTTCTTCAATAAGTTTCTCCATGTACATTCCGTCATTTCCAAAGGCAGCAGAAGCTTCCTGACGAGCACTTTCCCACGCTTTCAAAAGTTCTTCTTCTTTCCAAACGGCACGCATTCCTTTTCCACCACCACCGGCAGTAGCTTTAAGCATAACCGGGTAACCAAATTCTTTGGCTAATTTTTGTGTTTGTTCGAAAGATTCTAATAATCCGTCAGAACCTGGTACGCATGGAACTCCTGCAGCTTTCATTGTAGCTTTTGCAGAAGCTTTATCACCCATTTTATCAATCATTTCCGGAGCGGCACCAATAAATTTGATTCCGTGCTCCTGACAGATTTTCGAAAACTTAGCATTCTCAGAAAGAAAACCGTATCCTGGGTGAATTGCATCTGCATTTGTAATTTCTGCAGCTGCAATAATATTTGACATTTTCAAATACGATAAGTTACTTGGAGGAGGACCAATACAAACCGCTTCGTCAGCAAACTTAACATGTAGACTTTCTGCATCGGCTGTAGAGTAAACTGCTACAGTTTTAATCCCCATCTCTTTACATGTACGAATCACACGAAGTGCAATTTCTCCTCTATTCGCAATTAATATTTTTTTAAACATCTTATTTTAATTAGATAATTAGACAATTCGATAATTAGATAATTTTAGATGGTTAACAAAACTTCGATGCGAACCATTCTAAAATCTAAAATCTACAATCTAAATTTATTTATGATGGATCAACTAAGAATAAAGGTTGGTCAAATTCTACAGGAGACATATCGTCAACCAGAATTTTTACGATTTTACCTGAAACTTCTGATTCGATTTCGTTGAATAATTTCATTGCTTCAATTACACAAAGAACATCACCTTTAGCAATAGTGCTTCCTACTTCAGTAAAAACTGGTTTGTCCGGAGACGGTTTTCTATAAAAAGTTCCGATAATTGGAGATTTTATAGTAATGTATTTAGAATCGTTAGCAGCTGGTGCCTCTGGAGTTACATTTACAACTGTTGGTGCAGTAACCTGAGGAACTACAGCCTGAGGTAATGCTTGCTGAGCAGGCAATTGCTGTACATAAGTTGCTTCTGTTACATTTGTTTCTAAAGTTGTTCTGATCGTGATTTTTACATCATCCATTTC
>SEBM01000753.1 GCA_004296145.1 Flavobacterium sp. | reverse complement strand
CGGAAAAGGTGTTGGAAGAAAATTGATTGATGAAATAATAAAATATTCCGAACAAAATAATTTAAAAAGTATTGAAGTAACTACAAATAAAAAGCGGGTAGAAAACGTTTTGATTTATGAGAATTTGGGATTTACTTTAAGTCATAATAAATTTACGATTTCGATATCATAAAATGAAAGAGTTAAATCCTTCCGTAAAACATCATTTAATAATTGGAATTCTAATTAGTCTTTGGCTTTTTATTTTCGCCTTCATAATAAAACCATTTGACGACGGAACTATCAATTTTAGATCTTGGATTTTAATAAGTATTGGTTTTAGTTCACTGGCATTTTTGTGTTATGGGATTCTGACTCTAATTCAAAAAGCGATCTACGATAAAATCTCAAAGTGGAATATTGCTCTGGAAACAACTAGTATTCTTTTTTTCTACTTAATTTATTTAATTGGAATTTACGCTTACTATAAAAGCCCAATTTTAAATGGAGGATATAATTTTGCAGAATTTTTTAGTATAATTTTCGTCAAAGTAGTATTGATTTTAACGCCGGTAATTATTCTCGCAAGAAGATATTTGATTAAACTCATTCCAATAAAAGATGATTTTCTAATCTTTAGAGGAGAAAACAGACTAGATATTTTAAAAATCAGAAAAGAGGACTTGGTTTGTATTTCAAATGCTCAAAATTATGTGGAGATTTTTTATACCGAAAATAATGTTCTTCGCTCAAAAATAATTCGTGCATCACTTAAAAAAGTTCAAGAAGATTTTGATTTTTTAATGCCAATACATCGTTCACATTTGATAAATCCATTTCATTTTAAATCCTGGAAAGATTCAAATACAATTGTTTTAACACAAATTGAACTTCCGGTTTCTAAAAATTATAAAGAGAGTTTATTAGCTTGTAATTTTCGTACCTAAAACCATGCATTTCATACCTAAGTCAATAAAATAAGGAATTGTAAATTTTTCCTGATCTAGTTTTGTTTTCAATTTAAAATCAATTTATGAAAACAAAACGCTTTTGCCTTCTCGGGTTATTCTTTTTCCTTCTGAGTTATTTGTTATTTTCTAAAGTTTTGCCAGACTTTCAAACACCAATAGACTTTGCACATTGGTTTAATTTAATCGGGGCTTGTCTATTATTGTCTTTCAATGATGTTTTTCCGAAAAACAAACTCAATTCTTTTGCGTCTTTTGTCACATTTTTAGGCGTTGTGGCACATATTGGACTTTGTACAATCGATATGATTAATTCGAGTTACGGAAATGATGACACAGCTCAAGTCGGTTTGAGTCTCCACATTGTAGATTCACCCTTTATTCTTTATCCTTTTGTTATAATTGGTCCTTCGTTGCTTTTTATTGGTTTGGCGATGCATGCGTTTAATTTTGTTAGAAAAAATACAGTAAGCGCTTTAATGGTTATTATTGCTGCGCCTGCAATTGGCTTTTCTTTCTTTGCTCTGAAAAATGGAATTTTAATGCTTTTGAGTTGTCTGGTTTTTGTTTTGGGATTGGGATTTTTGCTGTTTAGAAAAGAAGAAAAAGAACTGAAAAAGTAGCTTCAAAAAAATATTTTAATTCGTATTTTCGTCTCATAAATAAAATGATCCATAATTAAAATGAAAACATATTTAAAATACTTAATCTCTCTC
>SEBM01000166.1 GCA_004296145.1 Flavobacterium sp. | reverse complement strand
ATATGCTATATAATAATCTCGGAAATATATATTGCTTTGAAAAAAAACAATATAGAGTAGGAATTGATTATTATAAAAAATCACTCAAATTAAGCACTGAAATAAAAGACTCAACTCAAATTTATTTTACCAACCTAAATTTAGCATGGTCTTATTTTGATATTGGTGAATTTAAAAAAGGATATACTTATTTATACTTCGTAAACAATAACCAAAAATTTGGAGATGATGATACAATCATAGTTTCTAACATGCTCAATGGAATGTACTTGAGTTATAAAGGAGAAAATGAGAAAGCCAACGAATATTTTATTAAAGCAACAAGTATAAAAAAGCACGGTCTTGAAAAGCCGGATTTATCTTATGCGCATCTTGAATATTCAAAATTTCTGTCCAAAATTGGAAAAGACAAAGAAGCATACGTCAATTTGCTTGCTTATAACCGAATAACACAGCAAATTTATAATGAAGAAAAAATAAAAAAAGCTTCTATAGCTGGTTTTAATCTTGAATTGGATGAATATAAAAGGCAGATTGATAAGATTGAAGATGAAAAAGATTCACAATATCAAAGTCTTAAAAAGTCGAGGATAATTGTTGTTTTGTTTGTAATAACTTCCTTTTTTCTGTTATTGTTGATTATTACATTAATCAAAAATATCAGGTTTAAAAAGAAACACAATTTAGAGCTCTTAAAAGCAAAAGAAATTGCAGAGGAAGCCTCTTTGCTCAAAACCCAATTTATTTCGACTATAAGCCACGAATTGCGTACTCCTTTGTATGGTGTCGTTGGTATAACAAATATGCTGCTCGAAGAACACAAAGAATTGTCAACCAGTCAGCATCTAAGTTCTTTAAAATTCTCTGCCAGATATTTATTGTCGTTAGTAAACGATCTTCTTCAGATAAATAAAATTGAAGAAAATAAAGTGATTTTAGAAAGCCTGACATTTAATATTTCTGATGAAGTTTCGATGATCAAAAATTCGCTTTCTTTTCTTTCGCAAAAAAATAATAATAAAATCTCTATAGCAATTGATTCTGAAATTCCTGAATATTTAATTGGAGATAAACTGAGACTGGCACAAATCCTTATGAACCTGGTAAGTAATGCTTTAAAGTTTACTAAAGATGGTGAAGTAGAGATAATTATAAATCTTATGAAGGTTGAAGGGAAATTTTATTTTCTTGAATTTCAGATAAAAGATAATGGCGTCGGAATTGCAGTTGTGGATCAGGCCAAAATTTTTGAGAAATTTGTCCAGGTTGGAAGAAAAGATGAAGACTATCAGGGAACCGGATTAGGACTGAGTATTGTAAAAAGATTATTAGGTCTTTTTAACACAAATATTATTTTGAAAAGCAATATCGGAGAGGGAACTTCATTTACTTTTACAATTCCTTTTGAATGTGATCCTGTGAAAACAAAAAAGATTATCGATGAAATTCAGGTTGACCTGACCTCAAATGAAGTTTTCAAAATTTTGGTTGTAGAAGATAATGTGATCAATCAGCTTGTTACTAAGAAAATAATTGAGAAAAATAATTATATCTGCAAAGTCGTAGACGATGGTTTTGCAGCACTACAAATCCTGGATGACGAATATTTTGATCTTATCCTGATGGATATTAATATGCCGCTTATGAATGGATTTGAAACAACAAAAAGAATACGTCAGTTGGGTATAAAAACGCCAATAGTGGCATTGACTGCTTTTGATAAGGATGAAATAACAGACGAAGCAGTTTCATCGGGAATGAATGATATTATTATCAAACCGTTTGAGCCCGTTAAACTCTTTAAAATAATTAATTACTTAATATGTGAAACAAAAAACGTTGGTTGTTAATACCAACGTTTTTTGTTTTGTTTAGAAGCATTTGATTTTCTCGATTTGTGAGCGCCACCGCTTCTGTTAGAATTTTTAGGTTTCTCAGCTGTTGCCGCCGGACTTCCTGCATGCCACGGATACGGATGATCAGTAATGGTTTTTACATCCACTTTTATAAGTTTCTGAATGTCTTTCCAATACGGTTCTTCGTCTTTTCCACAAAAAGAAATCGCAATTCCGCCGTTTCCGGCACGTCCCGTTCTTCCAATTCTGTGAACGTAAGTTTCAGGTATATTTGGCAAGTCAAAATTAATTACAAAAGGTAACTGGTCAATGTCAATTCCTCTCGCAGCAATATCTGTAGCGACAAGAACACCAACTTCTTTATTTTTAAAAGCATCCAGAACACGTTGTCTTGCGTTTTGCGATTTGTCCCCGTGAATTGCTTCTGCCGGAATATCTTTTTTACGCAACGCTTTTACAACATTATCAGCGCCATGTTTGGTTCTTGAAAATACCAAAACGTTTGATAGATTTTCGTTTTTAATTAAATGATAAAGCAAGTTTCTTTTCTCACCCTTTTCTACAAAATAAATACGTTGCTCTACAGTTTCAGCAGTAGATGAAACCGGCGAAACTTCCACTTTTGCAGGATCCTGCAAAAACATTTCTGCCAATTCGCGAATTGCAATAGGCATTGTTGCAGAAAACAATAAAGTCTGACGGTTTTTTGGAGTTAGTTTTACAATCTTTTTTACATCGTTTATAAAACCCATGTCCAACATTTGATCTGCTTCGTCTAAAACCAAAGTGTGCAAATGATCTAAATCCAGAAAACCTTGTTTTTGTAAATCTAAAAGTCTTCCCGGAGTAGCAACCAAAATATCAACTCCTTGTTTTAATGCATCAACTTGAGGGTTTTGAGAAACTCCGCCAAAAATTGTCAATTGTGTTAAGTTGGTATATTTAGAATACGTGTCAAAACTCTGTCCAATCTGAACTGCCAATTCACGTGTTGGAGTAACTATAAGGGCGCGTATTTGTTTTGCTTTTTTTGATGAACCTACAATTCGGTGCAATTGGTGGATAATCGGGATAGCAAATGCTGCTGTTTTTCCTGTTCCGGTTTGTGCGCAACCAATTAAATCTCTTCCCGATAAAACAATCGGAATAGATTGCTCCTGAATAGGAGTAGGGTTAAGGTAGCCTTCTTCAAATACGGCTTTTTGTATACTTTTTGAAAGTGATAAATCTTCGAATAACATATCTTAGGTATTAAGAATTTTAGCTTTAAGTACTAAAATTCTGTGCAAAGATAGGTTTATTCAGTCAATCGTTTCTTTGAATCCCTTTTTATTTGGCAAAACCTCAGTTTTTGGAGGTTTTATTCTAAGAAAATTAAATTTTTTCGTTGTTCGCTTTGATAAAATCTGTAATTAGATAACCAATCAATTTTCCGATTAAGTGATTATTTGGAGACTGATCTAAATCTGGCGCACCTTCACAAATATGCAGATAAGTTGCATTTTTATGTTCTCCGAAAAAAGAAACAAACTGACGTAGTTCTTCTATAGAAAATCCACTGATAGTCATGGCACTGCTGGCAATATTTGGAATAGCATCCAAATCAATTTCAATTCCGAAAGGATCAGATTTTATAAAATCGAGAGCAAAAATCATTTCGTTATTAAATTCTTTTTCCTTTCTGATATTTACGCTGTCATATGTATTAAAACGCACGCGATCTTCTAACTTCTTTATAATATCCAGTACACTTTTTGAAGTATAATTTTCGTGTAAACCAAAAATGAAATATTTTTTCAGGAAACCTTCTTCATAGGCGTACGAGAAACCATTTCCGCTGTGACGCCCTTCTAAAATCCTGAAATCAGAATGAGCATCAAAATTAATAGCGTTAATTGGTTTTCCTTTGGCCAGAGCCGAACCTTTAATATTGCCGTAAGCATTATTATGTCCTCCGCCGATAATAATCGGGGTTTTTCCGGCTTTGATAATTGTAAAAATGATATGAGAAACCTCTTTGTCAATTCTTTCAACCAGCTGACTTAATTTTGAACGGTCATCGATATCATTAAAATCAAGATTTTCAACATCACGCATTTCGTCAGCAACATTAATTTGTCCTAAAACAATAATCTGGCTTCCTTTTGCAAAACGATTGTGTTGTATATTGGCAATTGCTTTTATAGCGCTTTCCCATGCAGATGCTGTGCCCGGCCTTCCGTAGTTTGCACGCACACCAATATCTTCGGGAATTCCCAAAAGGACATACTTAGCTTCACTTTCTTTTAGAAAATTAATGATTTCAACTCCTTTTGGAATGATAATCATCTTTTCTCCGAATTTTATTTCACCGCTTCGGTGATTTGTGACTTTTGCTAAATCATTTATAGTAAAAGGGATTAATTTCTCCATAAAAAAAAATTATTGACCAAAAATAATATAATTGTGTTAACTTACGTTATTAGGATATATTAATTATTAAATTTGTTTTTAAAGAAAATTATTAAATATGGAAAACCCAAAGAACAACAACAACTCAAGTCTAAAAGCGATAATCGCTGTTTTAGCAGTCCTACTAATTGGTAGTTTAGTGTATATTTTTAAATTGTCTTCTGATACAGACGTAGTTAAGACAGAACTTACTTCTACTTTAACTGAAAAAGAATCTGTAATGAAAGATTTACAGGAATTGAAAGCAACTTATGATGCTGCAATTGCTGAAAATACTTCAATGTCTGATGAACTAATTCAGGAAAGAGACAAAGTCGTGGCTTTGATGGATGATTTAAATAAATCTAAAGGAGATGTATCTAAATACAGAAATCAGGTTCAGGGGATGCAGGCTAAAATGAAAACTTTAGTTGCTGAAAATGATGAATTGAAAAAACAAAATGGTGTTTTGACAGTTCAGAGAGACAGCACAATTGTAGTTTTAGGAGAATCTAAAAAATACAACGAAGTATTAGTTGGTCAAAACGAAGAGTTGGCAAAGACAGTTGAAAAAGGTTCTAAATTGTCAATTCTAAACACAAAAACTGCTGCTTACAAAATGAAAAGCTCAGGAAAACAAATCGAAACGGATAAAGCAAGCCGTGCAGATGTGTTAAAAATTAGTTTTACAATTGCTGAAAACCAAATTGCAAAATCTGGAGATAAAACGTATTATGTACAGGTTATTGATGCAAAAAACAATGTTTTAGGTGATAAGAAAACAGAAAGCTTTGGTGATAACACACTAACTTACAGTTTTAAAACTACAGTACAGTACGAAAACAAATCTGTGAACGTTGTTCAGGATTTACCAGGTAAAGATTTCGCAAAAGGAACTTACTTTATTAATGTTTTTGATAATGATGAATTGGTTTCTAAAACTAGTTTTTCTTTAAGATAAGAAAAGACATTTGTCAAAATAAAAAAAGAGGAGTTTTAAACTCCTCTTTTTTTTTATGCTATAATTTTTCCTTCTATAAATACACTCTCAATCAGATTACTTCCAAAAGCGTACGGAATCTGATAATAAGATGAAATGGGTTTTGTCATGATTAAATTGGCTTTTTTGCCTTTGGTGATACTACCGTGGGTTTCTGAAATTCCCATTGCATACGCACCGTTTATTGTGGCAGCATTTATAGCTTCTTCCGGAGTCATCTTCATTTTAATACAAGCCGTTGCAACCACAAAATTCATATTTCCTGATGGAGTAGAGCCGGGATTAAAATCGGTTGCTAAAGCTAATGGTAAACCGGCTTTTATCATTTCACGTGCAGGAGTGTATGGAATACTTAAAAAATAAGAACACGATGGCAAGGCAACAGGCATTGTTTCGGTATTTTTTAAGGCTTCAATATCTTCGGGATTCATAATTTCAAGGTGATCGACAGAAAGTGCATTGTATTTAACTCCAGACTGAATTCCACCAATAGAATTAAATTGATTCACATGAATTTTTGGTTTTAGACCATTTTCAATTCCCGCTTTCATTATTTGTTCCGTTTCTTCAACAGAAAAATAGCCTGTTTCGCAGAAAACGTCTATATAATCAGCAAGTTTTTGTTTTGCAATTTCAGGAAGCATTTTAGTTATAATTTCTTCTATATAACCTGCTTTGTTTTCTTTGTAATGAATTGGGAAAGCGTGCGCTCCCAAAAATGTAGCTTTTACGGAAACAGGATAATTTTCAGCCAGTTTTTTGATAACGCGAAGCATTTTTAATTCTCCTTCAACTGTTAGTCCGTAGCCTGATTTTATTTCTACGGCCCCAGTTCCTAAATGCATTACTTCTTCAAGTCGAAGTTTTGATTGCTCGTAAATTTCCTCTTCGGAAGTTTCGTTTAACTTTTTAGCTGAATTTAGAATTCCACCGCCACGATTTGCAATTTCTTCATATGTAAATCCGTTAATTCTATCGACAAATTCCTGTTCACGATTTCCTGCATACACGATATGTGTGTGGCTGTCACACCAGGCAGGCAAAATTATTTTCCCTGTCGCATCAATAACTTTGTCAGCTTTTATTTCAGGAAGATTAATCATTTCGCCAAAATCAGCAATTAAATTATCTTCAAGAATTAAAAAAGCATTTTTTATTGTTGGAAGAATAGCCATTTCTGCTCCTGAAACTTTAGAAATTGAAGTTTTACGAACCTGAAGCAGTTCTTTTATATTGATAATTAGGGTTGTCATTTTTATGATATATTTATAAAACACAAATTTCACAATTCTCACGCAATAATTCGTGAAATTTGTGAAATTCGTGTTTTGATTTTTATTTCTAAACTTATTCTGAAACTGTTATTTCAAACATTTTCTCCCAATATTTACCGGTAACAAAAATGGTTTTCGTTGCAGGGTTGTAAGCAATTCCGTTTAAAACTTCAGCTTGTGGATGTTTGATAAATTTACGTAAACCAGACATGTTCAAAATTCCTTCAACAGCACCCGAAGTTGGATTTACAACAGCTATAGCGTCTTTTTGCCAAACATTCACATAGAATTTTCCGTTGATGTATTCTAATTCGTTAATCGCTTTTATTTTTGAAGTTCCTGAATAAACATTGATATAGTCAAGTAATTTTTGATTGCTCGGGTCCATTTTCCAGATTTTCTCCGTTCCGTCAGAATGGTAAATGAATTTTCCGTCATTTGTCATTCCCCAGCCTTCGATATCTTTATCGTATTTAAACGTTTTCTCAAGTTTAAAGGTTTTGGCATCATAAATAAAACCTGTTTTCTCTTCCCATGACAATTGAAATATTTTTCCATTGATGAAAGTAAGTCCTTCTCCAAAATATTCTTTAGGAAGATCAACCTGAGTAATTACTTTTCCTGTTTTATAATCAACTTCTCTAAAATAAGAATCGCCTTTTTGGCCTGTACTTTCAAATAATTTTCCATCATGAAATTCTAAACCTTCTGTAAAAGCTTTTGTGTCGTGAGGGTAGGTATTTACAATTTTGTAGTTTAATAATTTAGGTTCAACATCAGAAACAACTTCGATTCTTTTGGTAGCATCAGACCATTCAGAACCGTAATAAACACTTGCTTTTAGGTATTGATATCCTAATTTTTGATCTTTTAATTCAAATTTGAATTTCTCAGCACCTTTTGTGCTTCCCACTTTTTTATCGTTTACAAAGTAAACTGTACTATCGATTTCTTTAGAATTTGGATTTAAAATAGTGATAGAAACGGCTTCTTTTGATGTGAAATGTGCCGGAAAAGCAGAATCATCAATAGTAAATAAAGAATTTTCACCTTTTTTTGCACCGTTACATCCAATTAATGTGATTCCTAATAAAATGACAGCTAGGAAGTTATATTTTTTCATAGTTAAAAATTTGAATAAGCCAATATACGACGATATTTTTATAGCAACAAAGCTCTTGCAAAAATATAAAAAGATTGTATATTTGCACCGGCAAGTCCTACACGACCAGCTCCTGCAGACTCCCCCAGGATGGGAACATAGCAAGGGTACGCGGTTGAGCGGTGCGATGT
>SEBM01000752.1 GCA_004296145.1 Flavobacterium sp. | reverse complement strand
ATGTAAATCAAGAGCGTAATTTTTTTCATTCGAGTTGGAATTTTTTAGTTAAATAAAAGCAAAAATAACGCATATATGCGTCAAATGAAAATAAAACTATCCAGCATTTTGGATATGTGATAAAAATCAAAAACGATGAAGTGATAAAAGCCTTGGGAAGAAGGGTAAGAGAATTAAGAACATCTCAAAATTTATCTCAAGAACAGCTCGCCAATGAAGCTGATGTTCCTCTTTCTCAAATAGGCAGAATTGAGAGAGGGGAAGTAAATATCACAATTAGCAGTATCTATGCTATTGCAAATGCATTAGGAAAAACATTAATTGAGTTCTTCAATTACTGAATTACTCATTTGCTTACAATAGGGCAAAATTACTACATCGTCGCCCAAATTTATAGTCAACAAA
Organism: Flavobacterium sp.; assembly: GCA_004296145.1. Lineage (GTDB taxonomy): Bacteria > Bacteroidota > Bacteroidia > Flavobacteriales > Flavobacteriaceae > Flavobacterium. The sequence continues at coordinate 1,259 of SEBM01000752.1, read as the reverse complement.
GTTATATACTTTATTTATTTTGCTTCGACTAGCATGGCCTAAAGCGATTCCATTAATGCATTTTTGAAACCAAACAACAAACCATATAAAAAGAGGCCAGAATAATTAAATCTCGACCTCTTTAAATTTAAGCTGCTACTGAAAATATTATTTCTTCATTTTGTTCACGTTTAAACATTGGAGTAATCCAATGTTTAGCTAATTCATCGCTGATTAACTTTTCAGCAAATTCAAGATCAGCTAAATTATTACAAATGATTGCATCATGTAAAGTAAATACTACCTTACCAAGCTTAAACATTTTCTTCCAAACCTTATCTACTAATATTGAAGCTTCGAATCGTTGTAGCTTTATTGCAAATTCATTGTGTTTCTTTTCTTTTAGCTTCCAAATTATATCGAATACATTAGGGAATTCTTTTTTGAATGCTTTTTTTATTGCAGTCATGCGTTTAGAATTTTTTGAAAACCATATTTCAGCAAAAACTTTATTTTTAAATTCACTTCTCATATCATAACTGAGAAAATTCATACCAACAGTTTTAGCTATGGCTTCATAAAACTTACCTGACTCAGCTAACTTTTGAAAATTCCTAATATCCTCTGGTAGATTAAATAAGCCTATACCACTTATTTTTGCCCAATGTTTATGTATTAAAGGCACAGTCAGTAAAATTTGTGAGTTATTTATGTCTGTCATCAACATTGGCTTCCTATCAATTTCTACATACTTGCGATGATTTCTGGACAGCGAAGTTAAATTAGTATAAACTCTACTTTTAATATCTGGTCTTGTAGAAAAGTAGCGCTGATCATAAATAGCCTTGAGGCCATAATCAGAATGATCGGTTGCAAAGTCTAATTCATTCTCAGCATTGTACTTTTTCAGAAGATAATCCTTCCCTTCAGTAGATACCTTTACATAATTTCTAAGCATTTTAAGCTGATCAATTGAGCTTTTTACATCGATTATGTTTTCTTCCAACCTTTTAATTAAAGCTGAATCTGAAGCGCAGAAATTGTGGTTAAAGACATTTTCAGTAGCTATCGTATCATTTAATTTATAAGTAGCAGCATGCTTTATGTAACTTCCACTAACCTTGATAATAAAATTCAATTCCTGTAGCTCGCTCATGATGTTTTTAACATCCGAACCTCTCCCAAACAAATCTGTTAAAAATTCTGTACTCATTGCCACCCCTTTAAAATATTCATCCTTTCTGTGTATCTTCACATAATTTAATCGATGAACAATATAT
>SEBM01000751.1 GCA_004296145.1 Flavobacterium sp. | reverse complement strand
CTTGATATTGGATGTTTAAGCTCATGTGCTATAGCAATAAATAATGGCGCAAAGGTAAGAAATTCGCGTCTATTTATTGGTATCAAAAAGCTAGCTAAAACGTCATATTTTGGTGGCAAAAAAGAGGAGGAATGTCTATGTTTTTGGTAGTTTTTTTGTGGATTAACCAAAGAAACATGAAGTTAAATTTTAGTCCTGTTTCTTTTTTCTGTAGAAATAAATTCTTTGATTGGTACCAATGTTTAAATCTTCAGAATTTGAGATCAAGTCGACAATTAGTTTGGTTGTTTCTTCTTTACTGCCAAAATGTATTATTGGCATAAGATACTTGCGTAGCATTCCATCGTATATTAAAGATATTGAGGCTGTATAATTCCAGTTCTTTTCAGGCAATTTATCACTGTAAAAAGTTAATTCAGTGCCAACTTTGAATGGTGTAATCATGTCAAGTACTGCCCAGCCTGCAGTGTAACTATTGGGATAGCTTATCTTGATGTTTTTTGTGCGCCATGCAGTTTCTTTTATTAAATAGTCGCGGTCGAGTTTAAGTTCTACATCGGCATCAACAAAAAGACTACTGTGGGCAGATCTTTTCCATCGTTGTGCATTAAAAAAACTATCAAGTTCATTTTTTAGATAATCTGTATTTTTCCTACTGATTATGCCCAATAAATTTACGTTGAATTTTATACTCCACATTTCAATAATAGTCTCTTTCTGGATGTTTCCTTCTTTGATTTTTATCTTAATAACGTCGTGTAGCTCTTTAGAAAAATTTTCATATCCTGCTCTAGGCTCTAAAGCTAACGGCACAGAGATGAAACGATAGATTGTATCTGGGCGATAATTCTCTAACGATACGATTGCACTATCTAGATATTTGTCAAAGTAGATAGATCCATCTAATTTTAGATTAGGATATTTTTTTGTAACGTTATTTAAATTGCGCTCTATTAGAAGCAGTTTCTTCTTAGGCAGCATGTTTACGATGTCGCCATTAACAATATAACGGTTTGTTGATTGCGCTTTTTCGATTTGAAAGTTTGTTCTTAATTCACGAATTTTTGTGCCAGTTAAAGATTTCTGTAGTACATCTTTAACTTTCAGTAATGTGTCATTACGTTTGTTTTTATAATTGTGTTGACCAAAAGTTGATTGAAAAATAAAAAGACAGTATTATAGAAAAGATAATTTTGTTCATTTTCTTAGCGTTAGGTCGGTTTATAAATTAATAGACTCAATCATCGAAATACTATGTTAGTTTCTGTAAAAGTAGATCCTCGTTGAGGAGAGTTCTTTTCCGAAGTTTTCTTTTGGAGAAGTTTTAACTATGTCGTTTATTAGTTTGTCGCTATCGGCTAAACTTCCTGCATGGACTGATGGATAACGATATTTCTCTGGCATGCCATCATAAATTAAAGATACAACTGTGAATTTTTTTTGTTGAATCTCATCGGAAATGAAGTAGAATAAAATGTTGACTCCGAACCAATTTTACTTCTAAGAACCAATTTGACATCAACGTTCTTAGAAAAATCATCTTGATTTGGCCAACTTTCTGTTTTTATGAAAATATTTGTCAAGTCGTTTAGGCTACCATTATTTGCTGGATACAATCTGCCATCACGGCTTACATTTACACGTATGCTTTGTTGCGCTAACAC
>SEBM01000750.1 GCA_004296145.1 Flavobacterium sp. | reverse complement strand
TATTACTAACTATTTTTTAAGCTTGATAAAAAATTAATCTAATACATTTTTAGTAGGATAATTTTTTTTGTTGGTTGGTGATAATACCGACCATAGGTAAAACTGCAGTAATACGCTGACGTCTTACTGATTACAGTATTGCTTAATTAAATTGTACGCGTCTTTTATGCCAAATTCTCCAGCTCTACTAAAATCAAAGCAACCTGCTTTTTTTTGTCCAAAATTATATTTTGCTATTCCCCTGAAATAATATAATTGCCCATTCTTGGGATCCTTTTTGATTGCTTCAGTTAGATTAATTATTGCAAGGTTAAAATTTTTTAATTCTAAATAACATACCCCTCTTATCACGTTGAAATCTATATTGTCATATTGAAGGTCGTTTTCAGTTAGATAACTGAAATTTGGATTATTTTGAGCAATAATTTTTGTCTCTATTAAAAAACCAGTATTACAATCATTTATAGCGCCTTGAAAATCATTCATTGCTTTTTTAGCGTATGCTCTGATGACATAAGGTCTCTTTTTAGGCAACACTTCAATTGACTTAGTTAGGAAAAAAATAGCTTCCGCTACTGAATCTTTTGAGAAGAAGTATGTTCCTAAAGAAAGATAAGCGCTAGCGTGAGTGCTCTTATAGATTTTTTCGTATTCTATCTTATCGTTTGATTTTTTCAAATCGGCATTATTTGCGATTATTTTTAACAGCTCGGGGTGTTTCCTGTAACACACTAGTGTAAATAAGTCGGGCACTGGATTTTTTAATATTTCTTTTTTATCTACCCAAGCTTCAATTCCATCATCTATTACTTTGGGCATTACATACCATCCTGTTTTTGGGTCAGGCGCACCATTCGACCATTTATTAATTTTCGTTTTAATATGAATGAAGTCTTTATCCTTACTGTTTTCCAAGACTTCGAAGCTAAAATTTTGAAATCTGTCGAAAATTGTGTCTACAACACTCGAGTTGGTATCTGGTGAAGTTCGTAAAATTGCATAGTTCTCTTTTACACCTACAAACTCTCCTTTGTCAAATTCATTTATGCTGAATGTGATTTGACCAAAAGTGAAAGAATATTGGATTATTAATAATGTTAGCAGTACAAATTTACGCATGACTGGCTATTTTTAATTTAAATAAAAATTTCACTAATTTCATTGTTTTACTTGTAATAGGCATTATGTCTGGGCTTTTGTGTATAATCTGCGCTTTTGGTAGTTTATCGTTGTTTAACCAAGTACAAGAATATACACGCTTAAAATCCGATTGTTAAACTACCTTTTATATCTAAACAAAGCCAATCGCCAAGCTACAAATTTTCCTTATTAATTTTTTACGGTTTCCCGTAACGTGAATTTTGTCGATAAACTAAAATTATCCAAGCCACAATTTTTTAGCAATTTTGCAAAATGCCTCCAATAAAGAAAAAGCCTGTAGCAGGAAAACCAACTGCCCGAAAAACCAAAGCCAAACCAGTTGCAAACGGTTGGAAAATTGCAGTTGCTGGTTTGTTATTCGTTTTGCTTTCTCCGTTTTACTATGGCTATATCTTAAAGTTTGCTTCATCGGCTTGGTTTGGTTTAACCCATTTTGGAGAGGATAAAAATTATAGAACTTATAAAAGTTTCGACATAAAGATTCCTAAAAAGCATAACATACATGGCAT
>SEBM01000165.1 GCA_004296145.1 Flavobacterium sp. | reverse complement strand
ATTTTAGATTTTAGATTTTAGATTTTAGATTTTACCTATAAAAAAATGGATGAGATAAATCTCATCCATTTTTTTATTATAAAGCTGATAAACTTAGAAGCTCAGAAGCTTAGCATCTCAGAACCTTAGTACCTTAGTCTCTTTGCTTTCTTTTTCCTCCTTTTTCAGAACCTGTAAAATTTCCGATTTTATAGGCTAAAGAAAACATCACATAACGTCTTAAAACAGTATTTTCTTCATCGCGAATAGAAGTGGCAGAAATAGTTCTTGTGGCGCTTAAGTTCTGATTTAAAACATCATATACTTTTACTTTTGCGTACAGTTTTTTATCTAAAAATCCATAAGATATACTGGTATTCCATAGATAAAAATCTTTTTTGAATCCGTCAGAAATATTTGAGTTGTATGTATATCCAAAATCATTTCCGAAGATTAAATTTTCCGGCCAGTAAGTAGTCGTTTGTAAATTAATTCTATGAACGACATTCGAAGTTGCATCTCTTGAATAATTTTCATATTTCGACTGATTGTATGATAAATTATACGATGGTGCGATTGTCAAAACTTCTCCATAATCATATGACATATAAACTTTTGGAGTAATTCCGATAGATTTTGCATTATACAAAACAGCATTTGTAAATCCTTTATCATAAGAATAATTTCCGCTCAAACCTAAACCATAACGCAATGTATGCGCTCCGGATTTTATCGATTGATTCCAGTTTGCACCGATAGAAGCATTGTAAACTCCGGAAATATTTACATATGTTGTGGTTCTTTTTCCGCTTTCGTCATAAATTGAAGTCGATACAATATCATTATCATAATAATCTCCTTTTAAGAAAACGCTGTATCCTGAACGTGACCTGAAATCATAATTTCTAAAATTAAAATTAACACTGCTTTTTTCAACCGGATTTAAATCTGGATTTCCGACAATTGTATTTAACGGGTTATTTAAATTAACAACCGGCATTAACTGAGTGGCAGATGGCAATGCATTTGAATAATCATATTTGAAAGACAAATTTTTGGAACGGCTAAATTTATATCTCAACAATGCAGTTGCAAAAGGCAAAGCATATTTCTTATTTAAATCTGTGGTGCTGTTAAGATATAACGAGTGATTATCAAAGTTCACAATAGAAGTACGGCTGTCCAGATTCATTGTAAATTTGTTCTTTTGAAGCGTTACGCCCACTTTTGGAGTAACCGAATTTTGTGTTGAGCTTGTATAATTACTCAAAGCAAGATTATAGTCTGTATACGCTTGTGTATCTTCATTGAAATTAAAAGCTTTTTCATCATTACTCGTGCTTTTCCAATCAAAATCAGATCCGATTCTAATTCTTAATGAATCAGTTATTGGCTCAGTATATTCAATATCTGCCGAATAAGTATCACTTGTGCTTTTCTTTTTTGTTTTCTGATTTCTTTCGTCGTTAGGCTTATTATCCTGATAAAAAATAGTTTCAGAAACATTAAAAACATCAGAATCACTATCCGTATTATTGTTCGTAAAAACAAAACTCAGGTTACGGGACTTTCTTTCAAAAGCTTTATTAAAGTTAATCGTATTGGCAAAGTTTGTATTTGTACTTTCAGAATGCGAATTTGAAGTACTTTCGTTTAATAAATCACCGTTTTCATCTTCAGATAAGCTTGAAGAAACAGCATCATTATTTGTTCTGGACTGACTGATTTTTGGCGCTACAACAATTCGTGTTTTAGGATCAATTCTGTATTCCAGTTCAAAATTAGCATTGTTGCCTGTACTTTCATTTCTTGTATTAGATTCAGATTGTGTGTTAATATTTCCGGTTGGTAAAAAACTTTGCTCGTTTGATTTGCTGTCATTTTTATTTACCATGTTAGAAAAATTATAACTTCCCATTGCCAGAAGTTTCTCGGTCCAGTCATCAGAATAATTAAGTCCGACTAAATTAGACTGCGTAATTCCTTTCCCGCTTCCGGAATTTGAGCCTCCTCCTCCTCCTCTTCCGCTACTGTTTCTTCCTCCTCCCATATTATCAAAAACATCGTCCATAGAAAAACCGGTAGAGTTGATATTGTTGGAAGAAGCCAGAAGACTTATTTTTTGTTTATTATTGAAATAATTCAGGTTTACATTGGCTTCGTAACGATCGTCAGTGCCATAACCTCCCATTACTTTTCCGAAATAACCTTTGTTTTTCTTTTCGTCAATAGTAATATTAATGCTCGAAAAATCTGAAGTTGATTCCTGTTTTGAGAGTTCTTCTTTTTTGGTTTTAAAATCAGAAACCTGGATTTTTTTTATGATATCTGCAGGTAGGTTTTTAATTGCAATAGCGCCATCTTTATCAAAAAAAGTTTTTCCATTGACCAAAACCTGATTGACTTCCCGCCCGTTTACAGTAATTTTCCCGTCATTATCGACATCAAATCCGGGAAGCTGTTTTAGCAAAGTTTCGACATTAGAATCCGGACGAACTTTATACGATGCGGCATTAAATTCTAAAGTATCTTTTTTGATGGTTATCGGAGCAGCTTCTGTCTTAATAACAACATCATTTAAGGCATTTACGTTTTCGATAAGATACACTTTTCCGAAATCCTTACTTTCAGTAAGTCCTTTGTATTCTTCATAATACGTTTGATATCCCATGTAATTTACTTTTAAAAATACAGGTTTATCAAATTTTTTAATATTCATTCGAAAAGCACCGTTTTTGTCTGTAGTTGCATATTCTATTACGGTTGAATCTTTTACGGTAGTAAAGTAAACTGTTGCCAGTTCCAGTGGCAATTGCGTGTTTACGTCAAGAACTGTCCCTCTGACAGTGATATCGTTTTGCGCGTTTGCAGCAAAAACGAAAAGAAAAAATAGCGATAAAAATGAAAATAATTTGGTCATAAAAATTGGTTAGTTTGATTGGTTAGACTACGAAAAACCAAAAAGGTTTAATTGTAGTTTTTACATTTATTCAAATAGTGTGCCATTTAAATTTTAAAAAATCGCTTATACCTTCATTCAACTTAGCATTTAAAAGATACAAAATATTGATTATCAAAACAATAACTCATTTAAAAAAAGGGTAAAATTACCCATACAAAAACAGTCTTTGACCTTACTTCTGCTTATTTAAAAATCAAAAACTTTGCGATAACAAATAAGGAGCATTCAGAAAATCCTAAAAAGAGTATGACAGAAAAGCCGAAAACTGATCAAAGTAGGCAGTTAAAACAAATTATCATGAGAAATATTTTAAAAGGTTCTTTAAGAGGCCATGTATGCGAAGATTGTCGTGAGGCTATATCAGATGTTGAAGTATTATTTTATCTTCCGTACCGAAATGAAACTGCAACTCATGCAACTTCAAACATAAAAGAAACATTTCATTTAGTTTTAAAAGAAGAAATAAAACAAAGAGAAAAACTGCTTGTTGGTAAAGCAATGACAGACAAAAACGGAAATTTTGAATTTGTAATTGAGGAACAATACCTGAGAGCCGACCTTGATATTGATTTTATTTGTGGCACAGTTCCGCCAAAACCTCCAAAACCAAAAAGAGACGAAATTCTGCAATTTCATATTACTACTATTTCTGTAAGTGAAGAACTTGCAAAACAGGAAAAAAGCCAAAATTACAGATGGGAATATGCCATTCCTTATAAATGGTGGTGTTATATAAGAGGTCATTTTTTTGATGTCTGGGTTATTTGTGGTCATTTAATGAACTGTAAAACAAACGAACCAATTGTCAATGCAAAAGTTACTGCAATGGATGCCGATTTTCTTACTGATGACAATTTAGGAACTGCAACAACAGATGCTGCCGGACATTTTAGAATTGATTATTCTTCGGCAGATTTTAAAAAGACATTTTTATCACCATGGATAAATGTAGAAACTGATCCTAGTTTTCTTTCTTTTCAAAGCGGTCCCGATGTTTATTTTAAAGCAGAATTGGCCGGAACAAAATTAGTAGACGAAACCAAAGCAGATGCACGCAAAAACGTTGGGTATTGTTTATGTGTCAATTTATGTTCTGAAGTGGCTGTAACTGATCCGGGAGAAACTTTTCCAAGTGCCTGGACGGGAATCGGATCTAAATTCAGCTCTTCGTACGGAACAGGTTTTCCTGATTTTGATGCTGATGGCTATGCTAGTTCAGATAAAAATGTGCTGTTTTCAACCGTAAAATTAACAGGTCAGGCTGCATTAAAATCGGCTGCAGGAAATCCTATTGAATATCGTTTTTCTGTAAGTGATGCTACGCTGCAAAATGATGATTTAAATAATCCGCCATTGTCAGGTTTTACCAAAGTTGTGGGTTTGTATCCTAACTTATTTGTGCCGAGTGTTGTTTCTAAATTGATCCGAAAAGTCTATTCTCCTGTTCTCAACCAAATTTCGGTATCTAGTGATCAAACTGATTTTGACACAGAAGGCTGGTTTGATGTCAATCATGCTATAGACAGAGCACTTGTAAATGTTGGTTTAACTCCGGCAGATTTAGCTTTGTATAATATTATTGAAGAAGATACGCTAATTTCTATGAATACAGCAGCGTTAACCACTGCACCAAATATTCCAAATACTTACAGTGCAGGACAGCCAATTCCGATTGATATTCCTGTAGAAAAATTTGCAATACGTTTTGAAATTAGAGAAGTCATCAATAAAGCGGCCAATCAGTTTGGCGTTATAAATGGTGGAAAAATATTGAATTCTGCTATTATGAATAATAATCCGATTTATCGAAAACTTGTAATTAAAGAATTGGAAGAAACTAGTTTATGCAGCCCAATAAGCGGAACTATACATGCTAAATACACATTATATCATCCTTATTTATCATCCGGTTCTTTGCATTTAAACAATAACAGTCTTTCTGTAAACAGAGATATTACTGATGGCGTAATAAATACAACATTGAACAAAAGAATTAATGATAATTCGCAACTTAACAATCCGCCTGCAGATATGACTCGTTGTACTTATGCATTGAAATTATATTCAGGCACCCGAAAACATAATGGAGATTTTGGTGATTCTGAAGGAAGTTCACCATTAGAACAAATCTTCTTTTATGATATTTAAAAAGAAGATTTCATAAAAACAAAAAAGCAACATTTCTAAATTTGAAATGTTGCTTTTTATAATTTTCTGAAAAGAGAATTTTATTTCTCTCTGATATAAATATCAATCGGAACTCCTGCGAAATCCCAATTTTCTCTGATTTTATTTTCTAAATAACGTTTGTATGGTTCTTTAACGTATTGTGGCATATTAGCAAAAAACACAAACTGAGGCGTTTGAGTTGGTAATTGCATACAATATTTAATTTTTACATACTTTCCTTTTGTTGCCGGCGGCGGATAAGCTTCGATTACTTTCAACATATATTCGTTGAATTTTGAAGTGGCAATTCTTTGTTTTCTGTTTTCGAAAACCTGAACTGTAGCTTCTAATGCTTTTAATAAACGTTGTTTTGTTAAAGCCGAAACGAAAAGAATTGGCACGTCTGTAAAAGGCATTAATTCTTTTTTGATTTTCTCTTCGTAATCTCTTGTAGACATGGTATCTTTTTCTACCAAATCCCATTTGTTTACTAAGATTACAACACCTTTACGGTTTTTCTCAGCCAACCAGAAAATACTCTGATCCTGACCTTCGAATCCGCGTGTTGCATCGATAACCAATATACAAATATCTGCATGCTCAATTGCTCTTACAGAACGCATTACAGAATAAAATTCTAAATCTTCTTTTACTTTTGCCTTACGACGAATTCCGGCAGTATCAACTAAGTTAAATTCAAAACCAAAACGGTCAAATTTAGTATCAATGGCGTCACGCGTTGTTCCTGCAATATCGGTTACGATGTAACGGTCCTGACCAATCAATGCGTTAATGAAACTAGATTTACCAGCATTCGGGCGTCCTACAACTGCAAAACGAGGCAAATCTTCTTTAACCTCAACTTCTGGTTTCTCCGGAAATGCATCGATTAATGCATCTAACAAATCTCCTGTTCCGCTTCCTGAAATACTTGCGAAAGTAAAATAATCCCCTAAACCAAGATTATAAAACTCAATCGCATCTTTTTCACGCATTGCGTTATCTACTTTATTTACAGCCAATAAAACCGGTTTTGTTACTTTACGCAACAATTTGGCAACCGTTTCATCCATTGGTGTAATTCCTTCTTCTACATCAACTACAAAAATAATAACATCGGCTTCGTCGATAGCAAGTTCAACTTGTTTACGTATTTCACCTTCAAATACGTCATCAGATCCGCGAACGTATCCACCCGTATCAATGACAGAAAACTCTTTTCCGTTCCACTCGCTTTTACCATAGTTTCTATCACGGGTAACCCCAGATACTGAATCTACAATAGCTTCTCTTCTTTGTATCAGCCTATTAAAAAGGGTTGATTTCCCTACATTAGGTCTTCCTACTATCGCAACAATGTTATTCATTTTTTTTTATTTAAGATCGCAGATTTTAGATTCCAAAATACTGTGTTTTAATTTTTTGCAAAGGTAGTTAAAAAAAGCTGCTAAGCTAATAAGTTTCTAAGTACCTGAGTTTTTTCAGTTTCAGTCTCAGTTTTCAGTCTCAGTCACAGTTTGAAAACTGAAAACTGAGACTGAGACTGAAAACTCTTTTTACTGATTATAACCAAATCGTTTCAGCATATTTGCGTTGCTTCTCCAGTTTTTATTCACTTTTACAACAAGTTCGATATGAATTTGTTTTCCGAAGAATTTCTCTAAATCGGCACGGGCATCAGTTCCAACTTTTTTCAAAGCAGTACCTTTATGACCGATGATGATTCCTTTTTGTGTTTCACGTTCTACCATAATGATCGAACGGATTCTGATGATTTTTTCGTCTTCAAAGAATTCCTCCGTAACAATTTCAACTGCGTACGGAATCTCTTTACTGTAATTCAATAAGATTTTTTCACGAATTGTTTCGTTAACAAAGAAACGTTCTGGTTTATCTGTTAATTGATCTTTTGGATAATATGCCGGAGATTCTGGAAGCAAATCAATAATTCTGGTGAAAACTTCGGGAACGTTAAAATTCTGCAAAGCCGAGATCGGGAAAATTTCTGCATTTGGCACTTTTTCTTTCCAAAACGCCACTTGTTCTTCTAATTGTTCCTGATTTGAATTGTCGATTTTATTCAATAATAATAAAACCGGAATTTTAGCATGGATGATTTTATTAAAGAAAGCTTCGTCTTTTAAGTCCTGCTCTCCTATTTCCACCATATAGATTAAAATGTCAGCATCTTCAAAAGCCGATTTTACGAAGTTCATCATCGATTCCTGCATTTCGTATGCTGGTTTGATGATTCCGGGTGTATCAGAAAGAACTAACTGAAAGTCTTCTCCATTTACAATTCCTAAAATTCTATGACGTGTAGTTTGCGCTTTTGATGTAATGATCGATAATCTTTCTCCAACGAAGGCGTTCATCAAGGTTGATTTTCCAACGTTTGGATTTCCGATAATGTTTACGAATCCTGCTTTATGTGACATTTTGAATATAATTTATTCTGCAAAGGTAGTCATATCAAGTTAATACAGAAAATAAAACATTTTTTAAAGTTTTCGTTGTTTTTCTCAAAAAACGGCGTATCTTTGCACCCGAAACATCGCGGGATAGAGCAGTAGGCAGCTCGTCGGGCTCATAACCCGAAGGTCACAGGTTCGAGTCCTGTTCCCGCTACTAAGACAAAAGCTTCAGAGAAATCTGGAGCTTTTTTTTTATATAAAACTTGATTTATATTGCGGGTGCGAAGTTAGATACATTCGCATAGCTTCCCTTAAGAATACTTTGGAGAGCAGAGGTTTTTAATTATACAAAAAAATATAAAT
>SEBM01000749.1 GCA_004296145.1 Flavobacterium sp. | reverse complement strand
ATACAACCAAATGCCAATTGAAGAAATTGAGCTTTTGTTAGAAAGCAATATTCACGAGGCAAGAGTTGGTGGTGTTAGTATCATGGATAAGGCTTCGAGAGAAAAAAAGATTGACCATACAAGGTTAGCGGATTTCTACCATCTTTATATGCGTAGGCATGATAGAATTAACAATTGGGATTTGGTTGACCTAGGTTGTTTGTACATGACAGGCTTATATCTTTTTGACAAATCAAGAGAAATTCTTTACCAATTAGCTCAATCTGAAAACATATGGGAACGCAGAACCGCTATCTTAAGCACGTGTTATTTCATCAGAAAAAATGATTTGGATGACACTTATCAGATAGCAGAAATGCTGCTAAACGACGAAGAAGACTTGGTGCATAAAGCTACAGGGTGGATGTTGCGTTTTGCTGGCGATAAAGACAAATCGAAATTAATTACCTTCTTAGATAAATATGCTGCAACAATGCCTCGAGTTTTACTTCGCAATGCGATAGAAAAATTTGACAAGGCAGAACGGGAATATTATTTGGGCTTGAAAAAAATGCTAAGTAAATGACCGATAGTCCTTTCAATTTCACAATTTATGTTTAAATGTAATTTTATTATCAATTAATGATACTTATCAAAAAAAGATACTTATCAAATTTTGATATTTATACATTAAATTTTATATTTGATTATTCAATGCACGTACCACATAACAAGGCGTTATGGCTTGCTTGAATTATCCCTTTAAAATACTTGCAACATATGAATATTAGGAAAACATTAATAACTTAAATTATGAAAATTAAGTTCGTTGACGAGTATCTAGGTATACTTGCGGAAAGCAAAAGTACTGGAAAAAGAAAATATCCTGAAGAAGTTGAACAGGCATTCAAAAAACGGATATTCCAGATTAAGCAAGCTAATGGCACACAAGATTTAAGGGAGATTAAATCTTTACATTTTGAAAAGCTTAAAGAAAAAAGATATCTAGGTAAGTATTCAATAAGAATAAATAAAGCTTACAGGCTTATATTTATTATAACAAAAGAGGAACGCCTTGAAGTAATGGAAATTGAAGAAATTAATAACCATTATAGCTAAATTATTAATTGCCACTATACATTTGTATAAAGGCTTAACTTATTCTTACTATGAACAATCAGATCTTTAATTCTAAAGGTGCTGAAATTGAAATTGAAGCTTTCCATCCAGGAGAGTTTTTGTTAGAAGAAATTGAAGAAAGGGGAATCCTTAAAAAAGATTTCGCCAAAGCTTTAGAAATACTTCCTAACAACTTAAGCCTGCTTTTTGCAGGTAAAAGAAACATTTCTGCACAACTCGCACTAAAAATTGGTAAATTTTTGGGAACTAGCGCTGAATACTGGTATGGTATGCAAACTGCTTATGATTTGCAAATGGCAAGACTGGAAGAAGAAAAAAGTGAATACGCTTAATAGTTGTTCTTCATTTTACAACTTTCAATAATTTTTAAAAGATGATTGAAAACCTAAAAATCATTTTCAATAGAGACCTCGATAGGCTAAAAAATGAAATCAAAGCTTATGAAGATGAAGCTAATCTTTGGAAGATAGAAAGAGATATTAAAAATTCTGCTGGCAATTTGTGCTTGCACCTAGTAGGCAATTTAAATACTTATATTGGAGCAGGGCTTGGC
>SEBM01000164.1 GCA_004296145.1 Flavobacterium sp. | reverse complement strand
TTATAACATTTTATATGAGCGTCTTAACACAACATTTCAACACCAAACATAACACTGCACCATTTTCGCAGATTAAAATTGAAGATTATTATCCGGCTTTTCAGGAAGGAATTAAATTGGCTAAAGCCGAAATTGATGCCATTGTAAATAATCCGGAGACACCGACTTTTGAAAACACAATTCTTGCAATGGAATTTGCAGGTGATATTCTGGATCGTCTTTCTAGCGTTTTCTTCAATTTAAATTCGGCTGAAACGAATGACGAAATGCAAAAAATCGCTCAGGAAGTTTCGCCTTTATTAGCTGAATTTGGAAATGATATTACACTAAATGCAGATTTATTTGCCAAAATAAAAGCCGTTTACAATCAAAAAGAAAGTTTGAATCTTAATCCCGAACAAACTACACTTTTAGACAAAAAATATAAAAGTTTCTCAAGAAACGGAGCTAATTTAGCCGAAGACAAAAAAGACAGATTACGCGAAATTGACAAAGAAATGTCTAAACTAAGTCTGCAATTTGGCGAAAATGTTCTGGCAGAAACGAATGCTTTTGAATTGCATTTAACAAATGAAAGTGATTTAGCCGGTTTACCGGAAGGAACTATAGAAGCAGCAAGATTATTAGCAAAAAGCCAGGAAAAAGAAGGTTGGATTTTTACTTTAGATCATCCAAGTTACATTCCGTTTTTGACTTATGCAGATAATCGTGAGTTACGTAAAAAAATGGCAATTGCTTTTGGTGCAAAAGCTTTTCAAAATAATGAATTTGATAATCAGGAAAATGTTCTGAAAATTGCCAAATTACGTTTTGAAAGAGCCAATTTATTAGGATATAAAACACACGCGCATTTTGTTTTGGAAGAAAGAATGGCTCAAAGTCCTGATAAAGTATTTACTTTTTTAAATGATTTATTAGCAAAAGCTAAACCTGCTGCTCAAAAAGAGTTTGCAGAATTAACCGCTTTCGCGAAAGAACTGGACGGAATCGAACAACTTGAAAAATGGGATGGTGCTTATTATTCTGAGAAATTAAAACAACAACTTTTTAATTTAGATGATGAAAAGCTGAAACCGTATTTTCAATTAGAAAAAGTTTTAGACGGCGCTTTTACTGTTGCCAAAAAATTATACGGATTAACTTTTACAGAAGTTTTTGATATCGACAAATACCATGAAGAAGTTAGTACTTATGAAGTAACTGATTCTGAAAACAATTTAGTTTCGATTTTCTATGCGGATTTTTTCCCAAGAAAAGGAAAAAGAAACGGTGCCTGGATGACATCTTTCAAATCACAATATGTAAAAGACGGTGTAAACGAAAGACCACATATTTCTAACGTTTGTAATTTTACAAAACCAACTGAAACAAAACCTTCATTATTGACTTTTAATGAAGTAACAACTTTATTCCACGAATTTGGTCACGGCTTACACGGAATGTTGGCAAATACAACCTATCCAAGTTTATCGGGAACTTCTGTTTTCTGGGATTTCGTAGAATTACCAAGTCAGATTATGGAAAACTGGTGTTATGAGCCGGAAGCTTTGGCTTTGTTTGCTAATCACTACGAAACCGGAGAAATTATTCCGATTGAATATGTTCAGAAAATTAAGGAAAGTGCAAGTTTTCAGGAAGGACTGGCAACTTTACGCCAGTTGAGTTTTGGATTATTAGACATGGCTTGGCACGGGCAGGATCCGACAAATATTACTGACTTAAAAACTTTTGAAACGGAACAATTTGCCAATACACAATTATATCCTGATGTAAAAGAAAATGCAATGAGTACTGCTTTTTCGCATATTTTCCAAGGCGGATATTCTTCCGGATATTATAGCTATAAATGGGCTGAAGTTCTGGACGCTGATGCTTTTGAATATTTTCAGGAAAAAGGAATTTTCAATGAAGAAGTAGCTAAAAAATTCAAAGATAATGTACTTTCAAAAGGAGGAACTGAACATCCGATGATTTTATACAAACGTTTTAGAGGTCAGGAACCAAAACCGGAAGCTTTGTTGAAAAGAGCAGGACTTCTTTAAATTTTAGATTTCTGATTTTAGACTTTAGATTAACCGAAGCACTTCTGCTTCGGTTTTTTTATGCTTAATAAAACATAAATTTACTTATCTTCACAATCCTAATTTTATAAAATAAGCCGTGAAAAAATATTTAAAAATCTTTCTTTACCTTGTCATTATTGGACTAATTGCAATTGTTTCTGTAAATTATTATGTGAAATCATCTACCAAAAACCGTATTTATTATTCGATAAAAAAGTTTCCGAAAAATGATGTCGGAATTATTTTTGGTGCCGGAATAAATGGAGATCAGCCAAGTAAATACCTAAAAGACAGATTGGACGCCGGAATTTTATTGTATAAAATGAAACGAATCAATAAAATCCTTCTTTCGGGAGATAATGGCCGTGATGAATATGATGAATTGACTGTAATGAAAAATTACTGTTATAGAAATGGTGTAGATACCACTAAAATTTTTGTCGATTATGCCGGCTTTGATACTTATTCGACAATGTATCGTGCCAAACATATTTTCAAAATAAAAAGAGCAACTTTAATTTCGCAGAAATACCATTTGAATCGTGCGATTTACATCGGAAATAAATTAGGAGTTAAATCAGTTGGCTATTCTGCAAACAATGGCGAATATCTGGGTTATAACTACGTTAGCTGTAGAGAATACCTATCTATATTCAAATCTTTTTTTGATGTTTTGAGAAATCGTGAACCTCGTTTTTTAGGGAATCAAATTGATATAAACGGACCGTCAAATTATTCTAAAGAAGATAAGAGATAACACCTGACACAAATAAAAAATCCAGAACTTAAAAAGAAGTTCTGGATTTTTGCATTAACAATATTCTAATTATTATTTTAAAATTGTTTGAGTATTTGGTGGCAATGATATAAGATCATCAAAAACGTGACTTAAATCGCCTGGTTTCACATCATTATTGTTATTATGACAAGAAAAACAGGAAACAGCAGTGCTATCTGTAGAAGCAGTTGATGAAGGCTGCACATAGGTTTCCATAGTACTGTTTGATAATTGTCCCGTTCCAATTGCGTCACCATGCGGAACAGAATCATTAACTGCACCGTATGGATATACATTCCCGTTTGGTCCGGCGCCGCCAAATGTCCAGGTTGCCCCTATTAGTAAATAATTTTTTCTCACATCATTACCCACTAACATATTGCGAACTGCATTGTTTATAGATATAATTTCGCTGTTAGAATCTGCAGGAGTTTTATCTTCCTGATTCGGAACTGTATTCGATGCAACACCCCACGCCATAATTCTTCGCGCAGTCGGACTTACCTGTGAAGTATCCTTGATCAAAATCGAGTCACCGCTTACCTTCATATTCTGGATATTCTGTGCACCGGTTGTATCATTTGCATTTGCATTAAAAAGCCAGCCTTTTCCGGTATCTGCCGGAACCTTTTTGACATTATTATTTTTGTCAACATACGTATAAGCGTCATTTGGTGAATTTTTTTCATGTTCAAAAGTAGCCCAAATCATTTCAGGATGTCCGGCAACACTTCCTACAACGTGCATTCCGACCAAAGCCAGTTCGGCAGTTCTTTCTCCATTTACTACCCAACTATTTGGATTTGACTTATCGTAAGTTGGAATTATTGCTTTAATCTTCACATAACTTTCCGGGTTAGGTAAATTTTTGACTTCAACCCAGGATGTTTTTAATTCCATTGCCAATGCATTAGGATCAGGCGGTGCAGCCCAGCCTTTTGTTTTTGCATATGCAAGAATACTGTCTCTTGCACTTGCAGTAGTTGGAAATTGGTTTCCGTTTAATTTACCTTCATTTACTCCGGTTAAAAAATAAGCATATACATCATTAACCATCGTAATATAGTATACCAATGATTTATTCTCGCCCATCAAAACACCGTCTGATCCAGCCTGACCTTGCTCTGACTGAACTTCTTTTCCGTTTGAATCAATAAAAATTGATTTTTTGCCTACTTTGAATTCCTGTACAATTTCTGACGGGTTGACTTTACTTTCAATTACAGGTTTTGGACTTTTGATAATCGTTCCTTTTGTATCAAAAAAGGTATGCAAACCATTTGCATTTGCTTTTACGCTACCAACCTGAATTAATTTATTAGCTTCATTTTTAACTTTCTCGTCACTTTTCTGAGCTTCAACCTCAAACATTTTTCCGGACTTGTCTATTATAACAGGAAGTCGGTTTGGTCCATCCTGAGTAATACTTCCGGTAGCGCGAAGTAGAATGTTAGGTTTGTGAGCCTGTAATGTTCGTTTTTTTGTAACTGGATCCTGTGGTGAAACATTATAAAAAACGGGAGATTCCATTATAGTTCCTTTATTTCCATATTCACCAGAAGAAGGCGAAGTAATCCATAAAAACATTTGTTCAGACCATTTGTAGAAATCGCAATTGTTGTTGTGTGGAAATGTAACACTGTTTGCTGGTTCCACTAATCCGTTTTCGGTTGCTTTTCCTGATTTGAACCAGGAATTAAATTCTGTTTCTGAAACGGTACAAGATTGTTTCACATCTTGCGGAAGATATTCGTAATCTGAATCAGAGCCGGCTATTAAATCTTTCTTTTTACATCCTAAAAAGATAATTATCAAAGCAGCCATAAGCATCGCTAAGGTTTTAATATTCGTTTTTTTCATGATCTGGTTGTTTTTGGGTTTGTTTTTTTTGATTTAATTTAATACTATACAATCTCTACATGGAAAGTTACTGGTGGTTTTCCTGCTTTTAATAAAGAAGCTTTTTTAAGATTAATTTCGTCGTTCTCATCGTTGTTACCACCTAAAACTCCGTCACGACCGTGTATTTCTATTTCAACACTATTTACAGCTGCCTTC
Organism: Flavobacterium sp.; assembly: GCA_004296145.1. Lineage (GTDB taxonomy): Bacteria > Bacteroidota > Bacteroidia > Flavobacteriales > Flavobacteriaceae > Flavobacterium. Next base: position 2,997 of record SEBM01000164.1, on the reverse strand, counting down.
AAAGTATCTTTGGAAGTTTCATGTAAAACAGGAAGTTTAAAAAATGCCTTTACTTCAAGATGTGTCTGGCAATTAGCACAGTATTGAGAATTCCAACGGCTTAAAACTGCCTCAGTACCCAAATGTTGTTTTTTTCCGTCGATGGTTGCAAAAGCAGAAATCATAAACGAACCTCTGATTGGCGCTTTATTAATTCTGGAAACTTTTATGACTTTTGCATCTTCATTTTCTGTTTTTAAAAGTTTTGCTTCAGAAAAATCCAGCGAACCTTTGCTGTATGTGATTCCGAGTTGTTTTTCGATGTTGATACAATCCAAAGAATTATATGTTCTTTCTTTTCCGTTTTCGGTTATCTTAAATGGATTAAGCGGAGTTTCTAAATCAAGCCAAGAGTTAGGCGCCATTCCCGGAGTTGGACCTTGGTTATCAACCGTGTTTGTTCCCGGATATTCCGGAAAAATTTCCAACTCATCTGTAAAACCATGTTTTTTCTGCCAAAGCCAAAAAACGCGGTCTATATTACAATGATGAAAATAAAAGATAGGATCTAAACCTGCCGTATCATTTTCTCCCATATCTCCGTTTGCTCCGGGAATTGGTGAACGATCATAAGTTGGTAAATCGCAACCACCTACAGCAAGATGAATACTATTGTGTGGCGATTCCAAAGAGACAACCGGAAGACTGCCTTCTTCAAGGTTTATATTCCATTCAGCAGCAGAAGTTGTGTTTGAAAAAACAGTGTAATTGGGCGCTTCTAAACAATCTTTAAACTTCTGGTTTACATTGGTTTCAATTCTTTTCCCTTTAACAATGATGTAAGAAGTAAGCCAGTTTAAAATATTTCCGTTAAGGATTTCCACATTTTTATTATAATCCGGAAACTTTGCGTTGTGTCTAGCCGTTTTTTCTCTGTCTTCGTCTGAACCCACCAAACCAGATAAAGGGTAACGAACGGTTTCATATCCTTTTGGTTTATTATACAGATTATTGTCTCCCTGTACATTGTCTACTATATTTTTTGGAAAAACAAAAGAACGCAGCGGATTTGCAATTTGCTCTCCATCCAATTCAAAAAACTCATCTGTTAAACAAGACGGAATTCCTTTTTGTAATGATTCTTCATCTGTTTCGTCCCAATAAGGCAACATTACACTTTCGCAGCCTTTTATACTTTGTAAAGCTTCTTCAACTTTTAAAATATAAATACGGTGCCAGGTCGGAAACAATACATTTCCATGATTACAATATCCTCCCCAATAAGCAGAGCTACCCCAGCCTGCTCCTCTAAAAGGTTCTCCGTGAAAACCACCCAATTTAAAAAATGAATGCTGATCTTCTGCAGGAAGTTCTTTAATTCCTTTCCAGGCGCGCATTAAATTTTCTAATTCGGTTTTATTACCGTTTTCGTATTCTCTTTGTATTTCTGAGATTGATTTTCTAATTTTTAATGTAGCAGACATAGTTTTATTTTTTAAATGTTATGGTGTTTTGGTGTAAAAAATTGAAGTCGGATGGCAGGAAACTGGCTCAACAATGATCCTGAAATAATACAGATCATACCGCTTATCAGTATCCATTTTTCATTATTAAAAGAAAATCTTGCAATAAGAATTATGGCAGCTCCGGTTAAACTCAATAAAAATGGTAAATAACTAGTCGCTGATGATTTTTTGTAAATCATATATAAATGAATCGCCAGAAAAAACAGCAGCACAGGCAGCAACCATCCCATATAAGGCAAGCGCACCAGACCAAGACTACCGAACATACTCATATAAACTGCCCAGCAAACCGGACATTTAGGAAAAAAGGCAATAAAAACACTTAGCAACATTGACGGAATAGCTTTTAGCGTTTTTCTTGTTTTGGAGATTGGTTTTTCTTCAATCTGTTTTTGTTCTTTGACAGAACAGCAGCAACTTTTGGTTTCAGGTATCATATCATTATAGGTTTAGGTTTTAATAGTTTTGATTAAGTAAATAGATTTAATATTTATCAGAAATTTTACTTTTAATAAATACTAAAAGACCGCCCTTACCGACGATCTCTAGCAAAAATTAGATATGGGCCAGGAACATTATGCACATAAATAATCCTTATAATATTTAAGGATTTTCAATTTTATACGAACTCCTCATTTAATACTTTTGTCGCCTCAACCGGTACGTTTTCAATTTGATTTTTATAATAAGTAAACCCTCCGGTTCCGTTCCATGAATCATCTACAAGAAAATGAGCATCAAAATCTGCCAGGAAAGTCCCTATTGTCTCTGTTGGAAAAAACTCCATATATTGTCCGTACAGACTGACTACTTTGGTAAACTGACCAAATCCGGTAGCATGTATTTTTCCTTCGACCTTCATACTTATATCATCAGAATCTTTAGCAGATTGTTTAATAACCACTGTGCCCGACACAAAGTTTTTTGACGGTAGTATTACCAAATTAAAAACTGCTATTGGAGCATCTGGTGTTCCAACATCTCCGATTGTACCTTCTGCTAAATTTTCCATGATTGTTTTGGTTTTTTTTTGGTTTTGAATTAGTTTGCCTTTCACAATCAAAGCTATATTACATATAAGGGCTTAAGGAAGAAAATGTCATGAAGTGGAAATTCTTTGTCATGAAAGGAGTAAAAAATGTTATAAAATTTCTTGCTCTTTACCCAGAAATAAAAACCTCTTTTTAAGTTTTTCAGCATTAAAAATGTCGATTAAAAATCACTGTACAGATAATAATAGAGGAAATTCAAAATACCCTAGAGCATTAAAATTTTCGAAGAGGGCAAATCTTATTCCATATGATTCCTTTCCAAAAGTTACTATTGTACATTTGATAATGGTACAAGCTCTATTTACTACAGACGTTTCTAAAGGAATAAAGTTTGTCGGAATAATTGTTTCGATTTCTGAGGTTTCAATAAAAAGAGGTTTTAAAATCCTCTTTTCTTTATCGTTTTTAAAATCATATAAAATAACCTGATTATCAAAATT
>SEBM01000748.1 GCA_004296145.1 Flavobacterium sp. | reverse complement strand
TATTTATACTACGGTTTAAATCAAAAAAAAAGACCGTCTAAAATTAGACAGTCTTTACTCTTATTTTGAAAGTGTTTATTATACCGCAGTATAACCACCATCAGCAATTATATAACTTCCGGTTGTGAACGAAGATTTATCAGAACTTAAAAATAATACAAGTTCTGCAATTTCTTCAGCAGTTCCTAAACGATTCATAGGTGATTTTGCTGCTACGGCATTCATAGCATCTTTATTTAAATTATCTTTTAATAATGCTGTTTCGATATAACCGGGACCAACGGCATTACAACGAATATTTTTCTGAGCATATTCGGTTGCTATGTTTTTGGTTAATCCCACAACTCCGTGTTTGGATGCTGTATAGGCAACGCTGTTTGGGGCTGCAACCTGTCCGTGAATAGAGGCGATATTAACGATACTTCCTCCGCCATTTTTTTCCATTTGTTCTAACTGATAACGACAAGCGTAAAAAACACCACTAAGATTCAGCGCAATAACACGATCCCAGGATTCTGGTTCATATTCTCCGGTTGGTTTTGCAGGTCCGCCCATTCCGGCATTATTGCAGGAAATATCAAGTCGGCCATATTTTGCTACGGTTTCTTCAACCAAACGTTTATTATCTGTTGCGCTCGAAGAATCTCCTTTTATAAAAAAAGCTTCTCCTCCTTTGTCCTTTATCATTTTCACGGTTTCTTCACCGTGTTCTGCATTAACATCCGAAATAATTACTTTTGCTCCTTCACGGGCATAAGCTTCTGCAACTGCGCGGCCGATTCCTGAACCTGCCCCCGATACAAAAGCTACTTTGTTTTCTAAAAGTGCCATTTTTTTGTATTTAAAATATTGATACCTCTAATTTACAAATACATAAACGGCTAACCATAGCAAAATCATGGTTTACAATAACATTAACGACTTATGCTAATCAAATGTTATTTTACAATAAAATCACATTGAAAAGTCTATTTTTTTGTATTGTAATTAATCCTCTTCGTCTAATTCCATGTTACCACGGTTTTTATGATTATCCGGATGTGAGTTCGGATAACGGTTTGCCGTGATATCAGAATTTCTGTCTTTATTCTCTACCGTTTTTTCTGCCTCTTCTTCTGAAGCAACACCACGATTTTCATTGGTGGTATTTTTGCCTTTCTGATTAGAACTTTCTCTTATTTCCTCATTTTCGTTTCTTGCTCTGTCTACGACTTCTTTATTTCCTTCCTGATCTGTTACCACTTCTTTTTTAAGTTTTAATTCGTCCGGATTTTTATCGTGCGAAACATTTTTTCCTTTAGATTCATCTATATTTTTTATAATATTGTTAGTTTGGTCGAACGTGGTAAGTTGATTCTGACTGGATTATTTCAACATCTAAAAGCACTTTTAATTCTGCAATAATTTGTTCAATGGTTTCTTTTTGAAAAGAGGTGGTAATTCTTTTTGAACTAATAGAAGCATCATGAACTATGAAATGGGCGCCATAATTTTTTTCCAACTCATTTAATGCTTCTTGAACAGTTGTATTTGAAAAGTCAAGGTGCTTTTCTTTCCAGAATAGAAAATTCCTATTAACTAATTGTCTCTTAGTCAGTTCTTCTGTTGACTTAGAGAAAATACCTTGTGTCCCAGGTTCCAATATCAATTGTTTCTTTTTTGTACTGCTATTAC
>SEBM01000163.1 GCA_004296145.1 Flavobacterium sp. | reverse complement strand
TTCATTATGAATCTGATTCAGATTAGTTTCAAAAGTTTCCCATTCATGTTTATTGACTTCATTAATCTTAATTGCTTTTTTGATTTCGCTTTTAAGTTTATTAAAATCTTTTTCTGAATCGAGAATATTCTGAATGTTTTCAATCATCTCACTTTGTTTGGCTATAGAAAGTGATTTTCCTGCAACTTCAGATGATTTTGTCTGAAGTTCTAATTCAAGAATGTGTTTTTCGTATTCCTGAATATTTAGCTCATTTTCTGCTTTTAATTCCATTTCCAGAATTTCACGCTGGTGTTTTAGTTCTTCGGCCTGTAGTTTTAATTTTTGGATATATCGTAACTTATTCCATTTATAATATAGAAATAACACAGATGCAATTATTAAGATATATAAGGAAACCATCCAGAATGAAAAATACCAAGGTTCTGCTACTTTAAACCTGAAATTTGAAACTTTCTCGAAAGTGGCACCATCATGATTATAAATTTCAACTGAATGAAAACCACTATTCAAATTATTAAGAATTATTAATCCGTCAGTAATGGGCAAAAATTCTTTGCTGTTGTTTAACTTATAAAACAAATTAGGTTTACTTGCTCCATATATTCCAGATATTACGTTGATTCGCAATTCGGTATTGAATTTGATCTTAGCATCACTTGACACTAAAGCGTCTTCACTAAAAGCTTCTACTTTAACTTTAGAGTTCTGTTTGTTTTCATATTCTAGTTTAAGTGAAATAAAACCGTCATCAAGATTGAATAAGTAATGATTTTTATCTTTAAAAATTCTCAGGTTTTCATTTATGAGTTTTCCTTTATAATATTTTTCCTGAATGATATTCCAGATAAATTTATTGCCCTGCGCATAGATATGATAAAGGATTCCGTTTTGCAATACCATAAAATGATCTTCGTCAATTGCTACAACATCTGAAACATTTTTAAAATTAGCATTAAACAATTCATTCTCTTCCAGTTTATTAGAAATCGAATTATAAGTATACCAGGTATTATTTATAAGAAAAAGAATTTCTTTTCTGAATTCAAAAATCTTAATTCCAAAGTCGTTTTTTATTTTACTCTGCTGGGTAACGTTCTCTACCTTTTTGGTTTTATAATTATCATCCAGTAAAACACGATACAAACCTCTGTAGTTGTCAGCAGCCCAAATTTCGTTTTGTTTGTTCTGAGCAACATATTTTATTGGTTTTGCTAAATCTTTAATTATTTTGAACTGAGACAAATCTGAAGGATTGTCATAAACTAAAATTCCGCTGTAAGTAGATTGAAAATAAGTATTATTGATACTGCTTTTAGATAAATTCCATCCCCCGCTTACATTATTTATTCTGTTTAATGAACCATTTTCATAAGCAAATGTGCCGTCATTGTGTCCGATAATAAACCTGTCAGCAATTTTGGCAATGTTCCAACCCTGGCCTTGCGTATTTGGCATCATACTAAATTTTCCTGAGCCATATTCAAACACACCATGATTTGAGGCAATCAGATAGCCTTTATTCGTTGTAGCTACAGAATAAACTGAACCTAAAATTCCTGAGTTGTCATAAAAAAATGATATTGGAGAATTGACTTCTACATGCGCAATTCCGTTATCTAAACCAAGCCAAAGATCATTTTCTCTGTCAAATCCGATACTTAGAATCGAATTATTCATTAAAACATTTTCCCTTTCTATATTTTTATAAATATTCGTTGTCAAATCTAAAATGACAATTCCTCTGTTTCCGGTTCCGATAATCAGTTTATCTCCTTTTATAAATTTTGCAACATTTATTGTCGCTGATTTTAAAAGTTCATTTAGCGGATTATTCCATGCTTTTAGTCCATTTTTTTCTACAACAAAAACTCCTTTTTTCTGTGTAAAAATATAAGTCTGATTTTTATATTTTTCGATGGCATGAACAACTGTATTTTTTAAAACATTCCAGCCTTTTGGATTTACAATTCGTTTGCCATTCATTTCAAAAATTCCTTTCTGGACAGAAGCAACGTACAGATTTTTATCTACAGCAAAACAATATGATATCAAAAAAGGAAATTTTATTTTTCGAATCGTTTTTCCATTATAAATAAAAACATCATTGAATGATTGAAAATATAGAGAACCATTAAATCTAAAGATTTTCCATATTTCTTCATTGTCTTTTTCATCAAACAAACGAAGATTTTTGGTTATCGAGACATAATGCATAGTGCCGTCCTTTCTGTACCAATAACCAAATTCTTTATATGATCCTGAATATATTTTATCGCCTTCAATTAAAATTGAACGAATAATGGTTTTATTAGGTAATGTATACTTTTCCCATTTTACGCCATCATATCGCAACAAATAATGATTGTTTGCAAAATACATGGCGTTATCATTTCCCTGAGCAACATTCCAGATTTGATTATCGCCCTGATAATCTGATTTGCTGTAATTTTCTACGAAGGGAAGTAATTCTTGTGCTTGAATTTGAGAAGCTATGAAAAAGAAGAAAAGTGATTTTAAAAGTATCGATTTCAAAATATTCAGTTTTATATTCAAAGATACTGACAAATATTTAATTTCTAAACGTAAAAAGCTCCTCAACAGAGAAGCTTTTTAAAAGTATAAATGCTATTTTTTTAATTTATAAATTCTAAAATTAAGGTTAGAATCACAATAAATAAACAAAGCGGCGTAAAGTATTTTTTATCGTTTATACCGAAAGTAGTCTTTTTAAATTTCCTGAAAAGACCAACATATTTAAAATCACCTATAGCTCTAACGAGAAATATAAAAGTTATGATCCATAATCCGTATTGGTTTATCCACAAAGGCAAATTGAGAAGGACAAATCCAAATTTGATAAGATAAAAAAGTCCAAAACAGAATAATCCAAAAGCTACTATGAATGTAGAAACAATGCGAGGTCTAAACAAAGGTACATTATCGTTTTTTGATGGTAAAACTGTTTCGCTCGCCCATTTCCCACCAAATGCCCAATACACATGAATGGAAGAAAGAAAGGTGAAAATGAAAAAAAGCAAAAACACAATGAATGTACTGATTTGCATAATACCTTCTAATTATTAATTTTCAAGCAAATGGTACACCTGATTTGCAATTTCGTATTCTTCATCTGTCGGTACAACCAAAACTTTTACCAAAGAGTTTTCTTTATTTATTTCTCTAATTGATTTTGAACGGGTTTCGTTTTTTTCTGAGTCAATTTCGATTCCAAAATAATCCATATCTGTACATACCAGTTTTCTCATATAAGATGAATTTTCACCAATTCCTGCGGTAAAAACTATCGCATCCAAACCATTTAAAGCTGCTGTGTAAGAACCAATTGTTTTTTTGATTCGGTAAGCATTCATTAATAAAGCTAATTGACAGTCTTTATTTCCTTTTTCTGCTTCTGCTTCAATATCACGCAAATCGCTGTAGCCTGTAAGTCCCAGCATACCGCTTTGTTTCAATAAAACTGCGTTGACTTCGTCTGCTGTATAGGCTAAGTTTTTAACCATATAAAAAATAACCGATTGGTCAATATCACCGGCGCGAGTTCCCATAATCAAACCGTTTGAAGGCGAAAATCCCATTGAAGTATCAATACATTTTCCGTTTTTGACCGCTGCCATACTACAGCCATTTCCAAGATGGATTGTAATAATTCTCGAATTTTTATCCAGGTAATCTATTGCTTTTTCAGACACATATTTATGGCTTGTTCCGTGAAAACCGTAAACTCGGACTTTATTTTCTGTCAAAAGATAATTTGGAATAGCATATTTATAAGCTATTTCAGGCATTGTCTGATGAAAAGCAGTATCGAAAACAGCAACTTGTTCTGCTGAGCTAAAAATTTCCTGGGCTACATTAATTCCTTCTAAATTTGCCGGATTATGCAAAGGAGCCAGTTCAAAAAGCTGTTTTATTTTTTCTTTTACTTTCTCATCAATTTTTACTGTATCACTAAAATCACTTCCTCCATGCACTACTCGGTGTCCCACAGCCGTAATTTCTGATGTTGATTTAATTACACCTTTTTCATTATCCAAAAGCATTGAAGCTACTTTTTGCAAGCCCACTTTGTGATTCAAGATTGGGAGCGTTTCTTCATACGAAGCCGATGCCGTTTTAAATACAACATTGGAGGTTTCTAAACCAATTCTGTCGATCATACCCGTACAAATTACTTCATTTGACGGCATTACCATTAATTGATATTTTATTGATGAACTTCCTGAGTTTATAATTAATATTTTCATTTCTTTTTAAGGTGCTAAGATGCTAAGTCTCTAAGTTGCTTAGCTTTTTTTTAGAATCTGATTTTAATTGAATTTATAATCCTTGTGCCTGGATTGCTGTGATAACTACTGTATTTATAATATCGTCAACGGTACAACCTCTGCTTAAGTCGTTTACGGGTTTATTTAAACCTTGTAACATTGGCCCGATGGCTAAAGCTCCGGTTTCTCTCTGCACAGCCTTATACGTATTATTTCCTGTATTTAAATCCGGAAAAATAAGAACACTTGCCTGTCCTGCCACTTCAGAATCCGGCATTTTGCTTTTTCCAACACTTAAGTCAACTGCAGCATCATATTGAATTGGCCCTTCGATTTTTAAATCAGGACGTTTTTCTTTTACGATTGCTGTGGCTGTTCTTACTTTATCAACCTCATCCCCTTTTCCTGATGATCCGGAAGAATAAGAAAGCATCGCTATTTTTGGCTCAATTCCGAAAGCTAAACTTGATTCTGCTGATGAAATAGCAATTTCCGCCAATTGTTCTGCTGTTGGATTTGGATTAATCGCACAATCTCCAAAAACAGAAACCCTGTCTTCTAAACACATGAAAAACACAGAAGAAACTACTGATGAGTTTGGTTTGGTTTTAATGAATTGTAAGGCCGGCAAAATTGTATGCTGAGTTGTATGCGCAGCTCCCGAAACCATTCCGTCAGCGTGGCCTTTGTAGACCATCATGGTTCCAAAATAAGAGACGTCTTCCATTAAATCCCTTGCCATCGTAATACTTACATTTTTAGCTTTTCTTAGCTCATAATACGTATTGGCATAATCTTCATAAAGTTCAGATTCTATTGGATTTATAATTTTAACTTTAGAAAAATCAAATGTAATTCCGAGTTCGGTGACTTTACTCTCAATTTGTTTTTTATCACCAATAATAGAAATATCAACTACATCCATATCTAATAATCTGGAAGCTGCCATAATAATTCTGTCGTCATTTCCTTCTGGCAAAACAATATGTTTTCGATGTTGTTTTGCTCTTTTGACCATATTGTATTGAAACATTTTTGGCGTCATACCTTCTGCTTCAAATGTGATTAATCTCTCTGATAAACTTTCTACTTCTACGTATTTTTCGAAAGTAGTAATTGAGGTTTCAATTTTATGGCTGTTGTTTGCATAAATCTCTGATCTGATGCTTCCTATTTTATTCGTAATATGATACGTTCCGCCATCTACTGCAATGATTGGAACAATAGCAGAAAGTCCTTCTATAAGTTTGAGAATGCTTTCTTCCGGAACAATATTTCCTGTTAGGATAATTCCGGAAATCGTTGGATAATTGACTGATTCGTTGGCTTGTAAAGCTCCTAATATGATATCAGAACGGTCTCCGGGAGTAATTACCAATGCATTATTATTCAGGTGAACCAGATAATTATGCAATTGCATTGCACCAACGCTGTAATGGCCAATTTCATTATTTAAATAATTTTCTCCGAACAAAACTTTTGCATCAAGTTCATTGACAATTTCCTGCATGGTCGGATTATTCAAACTTGAAATCAACGGAATTGTATTTACCAGAACATTAGAAGGCAAACTTTTTTGAAGGCTTTTGGTAACTAATTCAATATTTTCTGGCTGAACTTTATTGGCAAAAACAGATAAAACCTCAACCTCTTTTATTTTGAATGAATCGTAAACTAAATACAAACTGTCTACTAATTCGTCTAAAGTTTTTCCGATTCCTGATCCAATAATTATCGTCGGAATTCCAAGATTTTTAGCAATCAGAACATTCAAATCCAGTTCTATCGAAGTTCCTTCTCCGGTAAAACTTGTTCCTTCTACCAAAACAAAATCAAAACGTTCTTCAAGACGTTTGTATTTTTCTATAATCAGGTCTAAAACTTCTCCAATCTTACCTTTATTTTTCTTTTTGATTAATTTGCTTTTTGTAATCGCAAAAGCATCATCAAATTTTATATCGAGGTTAAAATGCGAAAGAACAGTTTCTATATGATTGTCTACTTCTCCATCTACAAAGTCTTCTATTATAGGCCTAAAATAACCCACTTTTGCCGTTTTTCCGATCAAAATACTCATCAAGCCGAGGGTTATTATCGACTTACCGCTATTTTGATCGCTTGTGGCTATATATACTGCTTTACTCATAATTATTTATATTGATTCTAAACAAATATACTATAAATCAAAAATTTTACTATTAAAACAAACGTTAAAACCAACGTCTTTTTTTGAAATAAATGATCAATGCTATTACCAGGAAAAACATTCCGATCATTACGATAAAATAGCCATTTTCTGTTTTAAGTTCCGGCATATTTTCAAAATTCATTCCGTACACTCCAACAATAAATGTTAGCGGAATAAATATGGCGGAGATAATGGTCAGTGTTTTCATAATTTCGTTCATTTTCCGGCTTTGTTCCGAAAAATAAAAATTAGAAGCACTTTCTAACGAGCTCATATCAGATTCTATCTGTTCTAACAGTTCTAAACTTTTTTGATGTAATCTGATAAAGAAATTAAATGTTTCTTTCTGAATTAAACCGTTTGGATCGTCATCATCTTTTTTGGTTTTCAGATAATAAAGTGAATCTCTTAGCGGTACAATAGAGCGTTTTAAAAAGTTTAAATTATCACGATGATTTTCAATTTTTTCAAGAATAACCGGTTTTGCTTCTTTTTTGGTCAAATTAATTAATTCTTCAACTTTATCTTCTTCATCTTCTAATGTGATATAGAAATTCTCCATTACAGCATCTAAAAGCAAATAAAGCAGGTAATCAACCTTTTTAGTTCTAACAATTCCGGCATGAGTACGAATACGTTCGCGGATGTGAGTAAAAAAATCGCTTCGTTTTTCCTGAAACGAAATAAGGATTCCTTCTTTCAAAATAAAACTAATCTGCTCAACGCTGATATTATCTGAGTATTCAGAAGGAAGTAGTGATTTTATATTAAAGAAGAAAACGTTTTGCTGTTCTTCTAATTTTGTTCTTTTGGTTGTATTTAAAATATCGGCAAGAAGAAAATCATCTAATTTAAAATGTGACCCGATCGTTTTAATTAGATTAATATCGTTTAGTCCGTGAACATTAAGCCAGTTGTTTTTTGTATAATCAAAGCAGGAATTAAGAGCCTGCACTGTAAACTTATCATATTCGACAACATCTGCATCATCATACACAAAAAGCTGCATTTCGGTTTCATGCTCTTTATGAGAGCCTGTATACTCTAAACTAATATGTTGCAGTTTTCGTCCTTTCTTGTATTTAATCTTTCTCATTCAAAAAAATTTACAATAGTAATATTACGAAAAAGAATCCGAATGGGAAATGACAATTGTCAGTTTGTGAATAATCATTTTCAATAAAAACCATAAAAAAACCGAGTCATTTCTTACTCGGTTCATTTAGGTTTATGCTTATATTCTCTACTTCTAATTTCTAAAAGTCTACCAAATTTCTTTGCAAATTGTTCATCCTCAAACCTGCCACCTGAACCACCGTACCTAATTTGATGGATTATTATTTCTGCGCCATCAAGTGCATAGTCTAAGTTTGTGCTACTTTCAATGAACCATCCTTCTTTTGTTAGATGGTGCCTTGAATAGTTAG
>SEBM01000747.1 GCA_004296145.1 Flavobacterium sp. | reverse complement strand
AATTTACAGAGTAACAAAAAAAATGTAAGTTAATCTATGTTAAGAAATAAAAAATATTCTCAATTATTAAAGATAGGAACATAAAAAATAAAATGCAATTATTTGATTATCAATAATTAAAAAAGCCCAATCCGTTAGAATTGAGCTTTTGCTTTTGTTTATCGATTTTATAAAATTAAAATTATAAAGGCGAAGTATTTTATATTTTTAATGAAAATTACAACATTAAATACTTGATTTAATTGTCACAAAAAGAACTAATTTGCTGCAAATGTCTTTCTGTCTGATATTTATTAAAGTTATCCCATTTTGGAGGAAAACTTGTTTTTTGTCCGTACATCGCATCCAGACAAATATTATTGTCTTTGTACATATCATGTAAAACAGCCAAAATTTTAAAGAAAAATGCATCCAGCATTGTAATCGCTTCAAATTCAGATTTTAAAACCTCGTAGTTATTATCTGATGGATTCAATAATTGCAATAAATCTAAAACTTCCTTTTTTTCTTCTTCGTTGATTTCAGTTGCATAACCCATTTTTAAAGTTTTAAAAACAAGGTTGTTCCATGCTTTACTATCATGTCCCCATTTTACATCAGGTAAATTCAGAGAATGTTCGCAAATTAAAATAACAGCAAACAGCACATCATTTAAGTATTCAGCCGGAAACTCATCAAAGCTTCTGAATTCAAAACCACTTTGATACATTTTTTCCTGATTAAAATCAAGACCAACTTCCGAAAGCATTTCATATTCCATTTCAGCTTCAATCTGATCTCTCCACCAAACGTTTTCTTCTTTTCCGAATTTCAGTAATTTTCTAAATTCAGCCACATTATAAGTTAGGATTTTGCCTTTTGGCATCGCCTTATTGTATGTTCCAACGCCTATGTATCGTGACATGGCATTTCTCATAGAACCCAAAGTAAACTTTTTGTCCAGACTGTATTTATCACTGATGACGCCCATAATATCAGGACTTCCAAGAGTTGCAATAAAGAAAGGTTCAAACCATTGCAATAAATAAATTGCGTTTGCGTGGGTTCTTTCAAACTCATTATAATCAACAATTCTGCTGTCTTCCGTTAGTGACGGTAAAGTAATATGAAAATGGTAAGTTCCGTTATTAAACAAAACCAGGTTTTCCTGATTCGTCATAAACATATTCAGACCATTGTTATAATCAGGAAAATTCAATTTCCCGTTCAAAACAGACGATTCATTGATTTTATCCAGAAATAATTTTTTGGTCGCTTTTAGTTCTTTGCAGGAATCAGCAATCGTACGATTTTCAAAATATTTAGTAACAAATTCGATAGAATCACCATCAAAATGTACAGAACCCATTGTTTTATTTCTTTGCGTAATCATGCTCTGAATATTGTATGGCTGTTCTTCAAGGAAAAGTTCCATGATAGATTTACCAAGATACGCAGGATTTTCAAGTGGCTGTGGCGGCGTTGCAGGAGCTTCTGTTCCGGCAGCGGGTTTTACAGGCGATAACGTTTTGTGCTGATAGTTCACATCCAGTTTTTCCAGTGAATGACTATTCATCATTCTGCTCACTTTATAATTTTCATTTAAGCCAAAAGCTTTTTTAAGAACAGGAGCAAGGCTTTCCGGTTTATAGCATTTTCTGTAATCAATACTATATTTTTCAAAACCAATTTTTTC
>SEBM01000746.1 GCA_004296145.1 Flavobacterium sp. | reverse complement strand
AGCCGTTATCGACCACAATCAGTCGGGACTCCTTCGCCTTTAGGATTAGGTATCTCCAACGAGCGTCAGTCAAATCGTTGCTCTCCAGGAGGTGCCTGGAAGTTTCCCCAATAGTCTCATTGCGTTGGCGCTGACAGGATTGGTTCTAGGAATTGTAAATATTTTACAGATTGACAACCTTTAATCCTAAGTATTTTTTAAAACTTAGACAATCATTTGATGATTTTCAAAGTAGATCATGCAATTTACAAAAACTCAATTACCTCTTTAGGTACAAACTGACTGATATTACCTTTATTTCTTAAAATATCTCTCACAATTGTTGAGCTGATGGCAGAATATTCTGGTTTACTCAATAGTAAAATGGTCTCTACTTCGGGCATCATGGTTTGGTTAATTTGTGCAATAGCTCTTTCGTACTCAAAATCTGATGCCGAACGAATACCTCTTACCATGTATTTGGCATTAATTTTTCTGCAAAAATCTACCGTTAAGCCTTCATATAATTGTACATCCACTTTTTCGTTTCCTAAAAAAATCTTTCTTACCATTTCTTCTCTTTTTTCTGCCGAGAGGAAGTTTTGTTTAGAACTATTTAAACCAATGCCAATTACAATTTGATCGAACAGAGGTAATGCTCTTTTTAAAATATCAACATGAGCAATGGTCATCGGATCAAAAGAACCTGGAAATAAAGCAATCTTCATAAAGTAAATATATAGAAAAATTAGAAGTCAGAAAGTTGGGAATTCAGAAATGTCAGAAAGTTGGGGATTTTGAGAGGAGGCAGTTTCAACTCTTTGTCTTAACAAGTGAAGAGTGATCTCTAAAAATAGCAGAATTTTATGTTTTAGACACTGCTTTGCAGGCTTGAGATTTCTCTCCCGAAGAAAAATAGAGATCGAAATGAGGTTAAATTATCCTTCAACTTTCTCAAAAAAACTAAAAGAACTATTCCCGTATTTCCTTACTTTGGTAAAACCTGGCAATAATTTTAATTTTAAAAAGGGTGGATGTTCAACTATCAACGTACCATTATCCGTTAATAAATTGTGTTTCATCACCAATTCGGGTATCATGGGTATGTTTGGCAAATCATAAGGAGGATCTGCGAAAATGATATTGTATTGATGGTTATCTTGTGCTAAAAACTTAAATGTATCAGCTTTTTGGGGTTCAATTTGCGCCAATTCAAATTTTTCAGCAACCGATTTTATCCACGCTACACAACCCGGATGTTTATCAACAGCTCTAATATGTTTAATGCCACGCGAAGCAAATTCAATACAAATACTTCCAGTTCCACTGAATAAATCTAATACATCACATTCGTCAAAATCGTAAGTATTGTAAAGTATGTTAAATAATGCTTCTTTGGCCATATCTGTTGTTGGCCTAACGGGAAGATTTGCTGGGGCATTAAATTGTCTTCCTTTTAAAATTCCACCGATTATACGCATTTGCTTAGGGCTAATAAACTACTGTAATAATGAGCAGGCATATCGTCTAAAATATCTTTGTCTAAATCATTTGAGATAGTTAAAAATTCAATCGTATTAAAATATTTTAGCAAGCAATTGTATTGATCATCGTTTTCATGAATAATTCCGCAAACATATATCATTGTACTTCGCTCAACCTTTAATTGATTAATCATTAATAACAAATAGTAATTAAA
>SEBM01000745.1 GCA_004296145.1 Flavobacterium sp. | reverse complement strand
GTAATAATATAACTTTTAAATTAAAATCTATTGATGAGAATTTTAATATTATTGATGCCTTAAAAATATTATTAAATAAAAAAGAGGAAACAATACTAAATAAAGTAGATGAATAATATTAAAGTTTTTGAACATTCGTTTCTATCAATTGACGATAAATTTGAATATAACCATTTTGTAGCTCTTTCAAAATTAAATGAATTGCACAATGACAAATACTTTGATATACGCCATAACGGAATCAAGTTTAAACAATATGTTGGTGTTATTCAAGTTGCAGGTTTGACGATTGAAATTTTACCAAAAATTGATAATGATGGTAAGAGTATTAACACTTGGCAAAAAGCTTTAATAGAAATGCTTAGTGCTACTAAAAAATTAAAAGTTCAAAAAGTTGGAGAAGCTAATGTAAGCAGGCAAAAAATACATTTGCTAGATCTTTATTTTGAATGGTATTTAAATGAGGTTCAGATATTAATTCATCAAGGGCTAATTAAACAATATTACAAAGAAACCAGCAATTTAAAAGCATTAAAAGGTAAGCTGGAATTTGCTGGACATATTAGCAAAAACTTAGTACATAAAGAACGTTTTTATACTACACATCAGATTTATGATAAAGATCATTTAGTTCATCAAATTCTTTTTAAAGCTCTGGAAATTGTAGAAAAATGTTCTAAAGGAAACTATCTATATTCTAAATGTAAAACTGTACAATTAGATTTTCCAGATGTAAAATCAATTTCTGTTACAGAATCTACCTTTTCCAAAATTCCTAAAAGCAGAAAAACTGCACCATACGAAACTGCATTAGCGATTTCAAAATTCATAATCTTAAATTTTGCTCCAAATATTTCAAGCGGTTCTGAGAACATGCTGGCGTTATTATTTGATATGAATTCTCTATGGGAAGAATACATTTTAGCCAGACTTAAACAATCTGACAGAGGTTTTGATATTTCAGGACAAGAATCAAATTCATTTTGGAACGGAATTTCTATTCGCCCAGATATTGTACTGAGAAATATCGAAAATACTTATATCATTGATACCAAATGGAAAAATATTGACTGCAGTAAGCCTTCTATAAATGATTTACGACAAATGTATGTTTACAATGAGTATTGGAAATCGACAAAAGCAATGTTATTATATCCTTCTAATCAAACACATTTTGAAAAATTTATCGATTTTGACAGTAATAAACATCAATGTGGTTTAGGAAAAATTTCGATTTTTAAACCCGATGATGATTGTTTAAATGATAAAATTGGAGATGATATTATAGACTGGTTTATCAAACAAACGTAAGAATATTTATTCTTTATTCCACTCCTATTCCCCTCAACTCATCCAACAACTCCATCTCACATTCAGGCAACAACTGCAAAGCCATCTCCAATAAAATCAAAACATTAGTTCCGCTTTCAGATAAATTGGAAGCGTCATTTTGAAGCGTATTAATACATGTTTTAAGCAGCGAAAAAATCATTTGATTCAATTCACTGTAAGATGAAACCTTTATTGTGGTTTCAAGCGAATTATCATTTTTGGTTTTCAATTTTGTAAAATAATTTCCATTAGTCATTAATTTTAGAATTGCCTCTTTTTGTGTTGTATCCATTATTATAGTTTTAGTAAATGTTTTTTTAGTTATCATATAAGATAACCTATATTTACA
>SEBM01000162.1 GCA_004296145.1 Flavobacterium sp. | reverse complement strand
GCTTATACTTTCGTGTTTATTTGTTTCTTGTTTTAAAAACGAAAAGCAACCTCAGCCTGTATCCGGCAAAACAAACACAATTTCTATTATCATCGACGATCAGTTGTGGTATGGAGAAGTAGGCGACAGTATCAGAAATAAATTTGCTTCACCGGTTCTCGGACTTCCACAGGAAGAACCTTTATTTACCATCAATCAATATCCCGCCAAACTTCTCGAAGGTTTTGTCACAGACAGCCGCAGCATTATTGTGGTTAAAAAAGCAGCTACAGATAAGTTTGAAATAAAACACAATTCAAAATCTTTACCTCACAATACATTCCGTATTTATGGCAAATCGGTAGATGATATTATTTGCAGTATTGAACTAAACTCTGCACAAATTATCAAAACGATTCGTGACTCTGAAATTCAGAAAATTCAGGAAGACAACAGCAAGTCACTTATAAATCCGACCATTATAAAAAACAAATTTCATATCGATTTAAAGATTCCAAGCGGATATGAATACATGCTGCATAAAAAAAACTTCATCTGGCTTAAAAAAGAAATTATAAGCGGAAACACAAGTTTATTGATTTACCAGATTCCATTACAAAAATTAAAACAAGGAACAGACGTTGTAGAAAATATTGTAAAAATGAGAGATTCTGTTGGTCGTTACATCAAAGGCCGCGAACCAAACACACAAATGATAACGGGCGAAGCCTATGCACCTTATTTTTTTACCACAGAACTAGACGGAAAAAAGACTTTTGAAACCAAAGGAACCTGGGAATTAAGAAACGATTTTATGACAGGCCCTTTCGTCAACTATGCCATTATAGATAAAAGATACAACAGGATTCTGGTGATTGAAGGATTTTGCTATTCACCATCAAATCAGGCACGTGATTTAATGTTAGAACTTGAAGCCATCATCAAGTCTGTGAAAGTTGCTAAAAGATAGTTTAAATATTTTTCATTAAATTTACTTTAATAAACATTAAATCAAGTAATTATGAAAAGCATTTATGTTACATTATCAATGTTATTAGTTTGTCTTTATTCTTGTAAAAAAGAAACAAACACAGAAACAGAAAGCGTTAAAAATACAGATAGTATTAAAACCGAAGAACCAATTGCAGAACAACCATTAGATTCTGCAGCAGAAATGAAAGCCTGGGCAGACTACGCCACACCGGGCAATCCTCATAAAATGCTGGCTGAAGAATCCGGAACATGGAATTGCGAAATGACCTTTTGGATGGAACCCGATGGAAAACCCGAAAAAGCAACTTCTACAGCTGAGATTAAAATGATTTTGGGTGGCCGCTATCAGGAATCCAATTACAAAGGAACCATGATGGGACAGCCTTTTGAAGGAAAAGCCACAGTTGCTTACAACAATGCCAGTAAAGAATACATCACAACGTTTATCGACAATATGGGAACCGGAATGATGATTGCAAATGGAAAATACGATGAAGCTACTAAAAAAGTGGAATACAAAGGAGAAGTGGTAAGTCCGTTAGATGGAAAAAAATCACCTTATCGCGAAGTTTACACGATTGTTGATGCTACAACCCGTAAAATGGAAATGTTTGATGTCAAAAATGGTAAGGAATTTAAAAGCATGGAAATTGTTATGAAGAGAAAATAGTTTTAGTCTTTTCATTATAAAATATTTAATATCCCGATTATGAGAGTAGTCGGGATATTACATTCTAAAGAATAGAGTATACCGGATATTTAAGTTAATTCAGGATTTTATGAATCGGGTACGAATAAATTTTTTTATGTTTGAATAAGAAACAGAATCTGATCTGTTTTATAAACTGAATAAAAGAATCATGGAATTAAAATGGAAAATAAAGCCATTTGAGGCATTAAATGTAAATGAGCTATATGACTTGCTCAAACTTAGAAGTGAAATCTTTGTAGTTGAACAAAACTGCGTCTATTTGGATATTGACGGCAAGGATAAGAAAGCATTACACCTAATTGGAGAATATGACGGTAAAACCGTTGCCCATGCCCGTTTATTTGATGCAGGAATTAGTTTTGATAACGCTTCTATCGGAAGAGTAGTGGTAGACGCCAATTATCGAGACAGAAAATGGGGTCACGATTTAATGCGTGAAGCTATTGCTGCAATCAAATCAAATTTTGATAAAGATAAAATTACAATTGGTGCGCAACTGTATTTAAAGAAATTCTACGAAAGCCACGGTTTTGTACAAACCAGCGAAATGTATCTCGAAGATGATATTCCTCATATTGAGATGCAACGCGGATAAGATTAGATCTTAGTAATCAAAAACTCAACACGTCTATCAAATTTATCTCCTTTTCCCAAAGGATATTTGTTACCACAACCCTGAAAAGTCATTCTGTTGATAGCTACTTTTTTATCCAGTAAATAAATAAAAACGGTTTTGGCACGGTTCCAGGAAAGTCTTCTTTCTTTTGTAGCCTTGTCAATTCCATCTGCATAAATTTCCGGCGTGCAGCATACATGACCTCGTATTTCAAATTGCAATGTCTTTTTTTCCTGAAGCAGTTTGGCAATTTTATCCAATTCTTTTTTTGTAGTGTGAGTTAGTTTTGAACTGCCAATGTCAAACAAGATACTTTCCAGACAGATTTTGTCTCCTATTTTTAGCTTGTCTTTAAAAGAAGTAACAATTCCTTTTCCGTAGCTGTTTGGCCTAACAGCTATTAAGTCAACACGCCGATTTTGCGAACGGGTTTCATGTAGGTTTTCTACCGTATCCGGTTTTATAACAACACGTCCTTTTCCTTCAAGAATAATAATCTTGCTTTTATTGAAGCCTTTAGAAACTAATAATTTCTGAATCGTATTTACCCGATTTCTGGATAAACGAAAATTATATTCATCATTTCCGCGGTCATCGCAATAGCCATAAATCTGTATCGACTCTATTTTAGAAGTGTCGATTGTTTGAATAAAATTTGAAATGCAATTTGTTTGCTGTTCATTCAGATCAAATTTGTCAAAATCAAAATATACCGTTTCAATTGGCTTTTGCTGAGCAGACAAATTCAAAACAAAGAAAACAAATATTGTTTTGCAAATTTTCATTTTTTACATTTTTAAAATCGTTTTATATTCAGTCTGATTATTTAAAACGTTCACGGCTTTTTTAATTTCTGAATTGTTTTTAATGTAAAACTGATACAAACCTTCCTGATATTGGTATCTCTTAATAAGTTCTTCCTGAATCAGTCCCTTGATTTCCTTTTGGTTTTTGTCAAGTAAAGTAGTTTCGCTTTTTTCTAAGGCGTTTAGTAATTGCTGATATTCAGCTGCGATCGTTTCGTCTATTTTTTCATTTTTGGCTGCAGCCAGAGTATTTCTCAAAGCCACTTCCGTTTCAGTATCAAAACTGATTTTGTTTGTTTTTAGATATTGTTTAAAAGCTGCATAATCTGCATCAGTCAAAACGGGGATCTTTTCTCCTAGATTTGGGTTTTTGTAATAGTAAGTCGTAGCATAATCAAAAATACCATCATTTTTTAATAACGCATTTGTAATTGGGCTCATTTTAGTTTCTTCTAATTCAATATCCGGTAAAACACCACCGCCATCATACACGGTTCTGCCTTTTCTGGTTTTAAAAGCATTGAAGTTTTTAGCATCCGTTCTTACTGCAACACCGTTTTTATCTTTGTGTGCATAATCCAAAGCTTGTATACAACGACCCGAAGGCGTGTAATAACGGGAAATTGTAACTTTCAACTGAGTTCCGTAAGTCAGGTCAACAGAACGTTGAACCAAACCTTTTCCGAAACTGCGGCTTCCTAAAATCACGGCGCGATCCAAATCCTGCAAAGCTCCAGATACAATCTCAGATGCAGAAGCACTTCTTCCGTTTACTAAAATCGCCAACGGAATTTCTGTGTCAATTGGTTCATTTTGTGTTTTATACGTATTGTTATGCTTTTCGATTCTTGATTTTGTGGTAACAATCACTTCATTTTTTGGAACAAACAAATTACAGATATCAATGGCTTCATTTAGTAAACCTCCCGGATTTCCTCTCAAATCAAGAACAATTTGTTTCGCTCCGTCTGCTTTTAGTTTTTCCAAAGCACCTTTAACTTCCGCAGCTGCTTTTCTGCTAAAATGCGCTAAAACAATATATCCGGTTTTATCATCAATTTTTCCATAAAACGGAACCGACTTAATGTCAACTTCATCCAAAACAAGAACCGTCGTAAAAGGTTTTCCCTGACGAAGGTATTTTATAGTGATTTTGGTATTTTTAGTTCCCTTTAATAATTGCGAAGTATCATCTTTATAATCAGCAACAAGAATATCTCCAATCTGGATAATTTCATCGCCTGCTTTTAGTCCGGCTTTGTCGGCAGGATAATTTTTATAAGGTTCACGTACAATTAAACGGTCTTTTTTTCTGGCAATCATAGCACCAATTCCGGTATATTCTCCGGTATTGTTGATTTTGAAATTCACAACATCCTGTTCATTAAAGTAAACAGTATACGGATCCAGACTTCCCAACATGCTTTTAATTGCCTTATCCATCAAATCACCAGGATTTGTCTCATCAACATAATTCGTGTTCACGGCTTTAAACAAAGTCGTGAAAATCTCAATCTGTTTGGCAATTTCAAAGAAATCATCTTTAAAACTAACTCCAACAAACATAAATCCTGCAGCAACGGTAGGAATGATAAATCTCTTTTTAAAATAACGATACATGGGTTATATTTTTTTTCTTTTAAATCTTTTTCTAATAAAATAGGCTAGTACACAAAACAGGATGATAAAGGGCCAAATGCTGATAATTGAAATTAAAAAATCGGACAAACTAAAAAACCCTGATTTAATCGCAGTCCAGATTTTTGAACCGTACGAAATCTTTACACCTTCTTTCTCAGCAATGGTTTTATAGAAGTACAAAGTAATAGTACTTTCAGCAACACGGCTTTCTAAATATTTTAGCTTACCTTCTTTGGCTTCAATCTCTTCACGAATGAGTGAAATTTGTTTCTCAATTTGTAAAATATCACTAACTTTTGTGGCTTTCTTTAAAATTTCAAGATAACGTTCTTCAAGCTTTCGTTTTGTTTTTAATCTCGAATTGAGATCTATATATTGCTCAGTAACATCTTCTGCAGTAATATTTTTTTCTTCAAAATAAGAAACTCCTTTAGAAACATCGCTTATAAACGTATCAAAATTCTGGCTTGGAACTTTTACTGTTACATTTCTGTAAACAGTACCATAATCTTTGCCTTCAGAATCGTTTAATATATTGCCTTTATTATCTGAGATTGCTTTTTTAATTTGATTAAAAGTGCTTTCAAGATTATCTGTTTCAAATCGCAATGAAGCCTGTTTGATTATTTTTTGCGCAATTTCTGTTCCATCTGATGCATCAACAGATTTGTTATAATTGACTTTTCCATCACTTTGAATGTTCGCAGGCATTTTATCAATCATAATTGCTTCATTAGAAGCGCTGCCGATATTTTCCTGACAACCGGAAAGAAATAGAAAAAGAACAAACAAAAAGAGAATATGTCGCATAAATTTTCAATTTAGAGCTAAAACTACAATTTTTTTATAATTTGTAATCTAAATTGTCCAATAAACTTATGTTCTGAGGGCTACAATTCTGTTTTATTCTCAGAATCATTTGTTTTGTTTATTTGTTGAAGAAATTTCTCAAACAACTGAATCGTTTTGGTATTAATTTCTTCGTATGATAAACGGTCTTTACTTTGGTAAAAAAACATAATAGAATAAGGCTCTTCGATGTTATCCCAAAGCAAATGTTTGTTCAGTCGGTACGTTTCTCTAAGAACACGTTTGAAGTAATTTCGGTCAACGGCTTTTTTAAAATATTTCTTAGAAACCGAAACACCAACCTTTAGTTTTTCGTCAACTTCACCCGTTTCTGTACGATAAACCAAACGCAACGGATACTTAGAAACCGATTTTCCTTCAGAAAACAGTAATCCAATTGTTGTTTTGCTTTTTAAACGTTCGTTTTTTGGGTAAGTAAAATTCATTTAATTCAGAAAAAAGTTGCAATTTTATAGGGCAAAGGTACAATTAAACGAGAAAAACGGTTATTGTTTTTAATTATAATAGCGCTAAAAATATATTTATTACTTTTGGCCTTTAATTTTTCAAGCATGCAAAAGATAATTTCGTATCCCATATCCGTAATTTATTATTTATGTTTTGGATTGTGTCTGGCTGTTTTTCATCCGATACAATGGATCTGCCTAAAAGTTTTTGGCTATCAGGCACACAAAAAAAGTGTGGACTACTTAAATTTTTTACTTTTAAGATGTACCAATCTTGTAGGAACTACGTATAATATAGAAAACAGAGAAACAATTCCTGTGGGAGTTCCCTTGATATTTGTTTCTAATCACCAAAGTATGTACGATATCGTAGCAATGATTTGGTACTTTAGACGATTTCATTGTAAATTTGTAAGTAAGAAAGAGTTAGGAAGCGGAATTCCAAGTGTTTCTTTTAATCTGAGACATGGAGGATCTGTGCTAATTGACCGTAAAGACCCTAAACAAGCGATTCCAGTAATCAAAGGCTTGTCTGAATATATCGAAAAACACACCAGATCAGCCGTTATTTTTCCCGAAGGAACCAGAAGCAAAACCGGAAAACCAAAAGAATTTGCCCAAAGTGGTTTAAAAATCTTATGCAAATATGCGCCATCTGCGTATGTTGTTCCGGTAAGCATCAACAATTCATGGAAAATGGTACGTTACGGTATGTTTCCTGTTGGTTTAGGAAATCGCCTGTCCTTTACCGTGCATAAAGCATTAGCTGTCAAAGATTATAGCTTTGAAGAATTAATGGTAATAACAGAAAAGGCAGTAGTAGAAGGAGTAAATGAATATAAATAGATTTTTGCTTTAGCGAAAGCTAAATCTCAAATCCCAAATCTAAAACAAGTAATGTCTATAAAAAACATTAGATTAGAAGTAATGCAGTTTTTGGAAAAAAACGTGGATAGCTTCGTTGAACAGTATTTAATTCCGGTAGAAAAAATTTGGCAGCCGTCTGATTTTTTACCAAATTCAGAAGGGGAAAACTTTTTTGAAGAAGTAAAAGAACTACGCGAAATTGCCAAAGAATTGCCATACGATTTCTGGGTTACGCTTGTAGGTGACACAATCACTGAAGAAGCATTACCAACTTACGAATCGTGGTTAATGGATGTCGAAGGAATAAATCAGGTAGAGAATGGTGGAAATGGTTGGTCTAAATGGATCCGTCAATGGACCGGAGAAGAAAACCGCCACGGAGATTTACTAAATAAATACTTGTATTTGTCTGGTCGTGTGAATATGCGTGAAATCGAAATGACAACACAGCATTTGATCAACGACGGTTTTGATATCGGAACTGGATCTGATCCATACAAAAACTTTGTATATACCAGTTTTCAGGAATTAGCAACTTATGTATCTCATAACAGAGTAGCTCAAATGGCTAAGAAATTTGGTGATAATAAATTGTCTAAAATGTGTAAAATGATTGCAGGTGATGAAATGCGTCACCATCATGCATACAGCGAATTTGTTACGCGTATTTTTGCAGTTGATCCAAGCGAAATGATGTTGGCGTTTCAATACATGATGAAACAAAAAATCGTTATGCCGGCTCACTTTTTAAGAGAATCTGGTCAAAAGATAAGTACTGCATTTGAACAATTTTCTGATTCTGCACAACGTATTGGTGTTTACACAGCGAGCGATTATGTTGATATCATGCAGAAATTAATTGACAAATGGGAGATTGACAAAATCTCAAATTTGACAGACGAAGCAGAAAAAGCAAGAGATTATTTGATGAAATTACCGGCTCGTATGGCAAGAATTTCTGAGCGATTAGTTATTCCTCAGGAGTCTCATATTTTCAAATGGGTTGAACCTGCGAGACTTTAAAAA
>SEBM01000744.1 GCA_004296145.1 Flavobacterium sp. | reverse complement strand
GAATCTAGCTGGGTTGGTTCTTTTTGCCTTTTTTGTTCCGAAAGCATTTTGAACGGTTGCAATTTCTAAATGTAAGTGAGGGCTTGGAATATTACTTGCAATACTTCCAGAAACACCTGAGTAACCGATAAGTGTGCCTGCTGTAACTTTTCCGCTTTGTACTACTCTTTTGCTTAAGTGCATATAAATCAGGTAAACATCATCAGTTTCTTTTATGTCAATCCCTTTTTCTTCGCCTTTTGTAAATTCTAATTGATAATGAATTTTTTTTTCTTGTTCTAACAGGTCTTTTACATTTTCAATTTTAATTCTAATAGTTTGTCCCGCGGAATTTCCAGGGGTAGATTCTACAACGTAACCATCCAGACAAGCATAAACAGGAGTTCCTTCAAATTCATCTTTAGTAAATGGTAATGCAAACAAATCTAAACCAGAGTGGTATTTTGTATAGCCATTTCTAACATCTCCATAAGCTCCATTAACAGGTTTAATGTTTCCTGATGAATTATATTTAGTTCTTCGTGGGTTATCAACAGGATTATGCCATTTTCCTGATGGTTCTGTTTTTTTCGGTTGAACAATACCGGGTTCACATTCATCTATTCTGAACGCCTTACTCGTAATATTCTGAAAATTAGATTTTCTTTTTTTCTTAGATTCTGCGTCGTCATCTTTGTTGATGAGATAAGTGACTTTATCTACAATTTCAGGAGATTTATCTTTTTTTATGACATCGCTAATCTTTTTCCATTTCCAAAATCCCATTGCAGAATAAACAGCATATTTTTTATCCGTAAGAATATGTTTAGGAGATGAAACAATATCTACACTTGGATCAAAATTTTTAATTTCATTATTTACTTTTTCATAATTTTCTTTCCAAGTTAATTGAATCAGCCCTTTACCTCTATATTTACTTCCATCACCTGATTCTACACTACTATTGCCGTATTTATGAGAATAAGCGTAATTAGCAAGCATATCTTCATTAGCAGCTTGGACTCCTTTATCACCATAACTATTTAAATCTTTTCGCCCATATTTATCAGCAATATCAGGATTACTTCTAAAATAAGATAAATTACAAGAGTTCTTTTTGCTGCCATTTGCAAAATATCCACCTTTTTTGCTATTCAAATTACCTTTTACCCAATTCGTACCTTTACTATACCAATAGCCATTCTTGAGAGCATCTGAAGAGTAGTTCATGCTTTCCGGACTTTTAATTGTTAAAGAACTTCCAGTTTCTTTTAGTACTTGTGCAAAAAAGTGCGCTTTCTTTAAACAAGTATCAATTCTGAAATATTTTGCTCCGTTATTGAAATGTTTTACAATCTCTTCCAAATCACTTGGATTTTTAACATCGGTAAATATTTTTTGCGCAATTTTGATTTTGAACTTTCGCAATACCAAATTCGATCTGAATGAAGATCATGCATTAGTTCAAGTTCTTTGACCTCTAACAGGCAATCCTTTTGCATGGCGTCAACCTTTATAAGTTTGTAAAATATCTAACATAAATATATTCGCTAAAGCTTTTGATTTCACATGTATTTTTTGGGGGAAAAGTATTTTTATAGTATTTGTTAATGCGGATCATTTACTAGGTGTACTTGTATCCAAAATATCAAAATCACGTAATTCTAAACGCGATTTAAAATTTGATAGAAATAGTAAACCAAATCCGTA
>SEBM01000161.1 GCA_004296145.1 Flavobacterium sp. | reverse complement strand
ACTTATAATTGTTGTAATTTATTAAACAAACTGCTTCGAAACTTTCTCTGCTTTTTTACTTTCGCTATAATCATAAAAACCTTCACCAGATTTAACTCCCAATTTTCCTGCGCGAACCATGTTTACTAAAAGTGGGCAAGGAGCATATTTTGGATTTTTAAATCCGTCGTACATCACATTTAGGATTGCCAGACAAACGTCAAGTCCAATAAAATCAGCCAATTGAAGCGGTCCCATTGGGTGTCCCATTCCTAATTTCATTACTGTATCAATTTCATAAACACCTGCTACTTTATTGTATAACGTTTCAATTGCCTCATTTAGCATAGGCATTAAAATTCTGTTTGCAACAAAACCTGGATAATCGTTTACTTCAACAGGAGTTTTACCTAATTTTTCAGATAAATCCATGATAATTTTTGTTACTTCATCGCTGGTGTTATAGCCACGAATGATCTCAACTAATTTCATTATTGGCACCGGATTCATAAAATGCATTCCGATAACGCGTTCCGGATGAGCAACAACAGAACCAATTTGAGTAATTGAAATAGAAGAAGTGTTTGTTGCTAAAATTGTATTGTGTGAACAGGCTTCGTTCAATTGCTTGAAAATATTTAGTTTCAATTCTAAATTTTCTGTAGCAGCTTCAACAACTAAATCAACACCTACAACACCGTCTTTTATATCGGTATAAGTAATAATATTGGTGATTGTTTTTGCAACGTCGTCCTGAGTGATTGTTCCTTTAGATAACATTCTGTCAAGGTTTGCGGCAATAGTTGCCATTCCTTTATCTAATGATTTTTCTGAAACGTCTATTAGTTTTACGGTAAATCCACTTTGTGCAAAAGTGTGTGCGATTCCGTTACCCATTGTTCCTGCTCCAATTACAGCTATAGTTTTCATTTAATTTAGGTATTTTGTTTTTAAAAGTTAAGGTTTAAAGAGGCTTTTCTGCCAGCTTTAAACCTTAAAAAATATAAGTTATGTTTTTATTTATTTTTTGAAGCAATCAATAATCTGATATGCTACACGCAATGCATCTGTAGCTTGTTCAAGTGTTACAACAGGAGTTGTGTCTGTTTTGATTGCATTGGCAAACGATTCTAATTCATCCAGAATGGCATTGTTTTGTTCAACATCGGGATTTGTAAAGTAGATTTGTTTTTTAACACCTTCGGCATTTTGCAGGATCATATCAAAATCTCCAGGAACTTCCGGCGCATCTTTCATACGGACAACTTCGCATTTTTTCTCCAGAAAATCAACTGAAATGTAGGCGTCTTTTTGAAAAAAACGTGATTTACGCATGTTTTTCAAAGAAATTCTACTGGCAGTTAAATTGGCAACACAGCCGTTTTCGAATTCGATTCGGGCATTTGCAATATCCGGAGTTTCACTGATAACAGAAACCCCACTTGCATTGATGTTTTTGACTTTCGATTTAACAACACTAAGAATTGCATCAATATCATGAATCATTAAATCCAGAACCACAGGAACATCAGTCCCACGCGGATTAAATTCGGCCAAACGATGTGTTTCTATAAACATCGGATTTTCGATCATATTTTTTGTAGCGATAAAAGCCGGGTTAAAACGCTCAACGTGACCAACCTGACCTTTTACATTGTATTCTTTTGCCAAAGCAATAATTTCTTCAGCTTCTTCAACAGTGTTCGCGATTGGTTTTTCTATAAAAATATGTTTTCCTGATTTGATTGCCACTTTTGCACATTTATAGTGCGAAAGTGTTGGAGTTACGATATCGATAACATCGACAGCGTGAATTAATTTTGCAATTGTACTGAAGTTTTTATAGCCAAATTCTTTTGAAATTCTTTCGGCATTTTCCTGATTTTCGTCGTAAAATCCAACTAATTCGTACTTGTCAGATTGTTGTAATAAGCGTAAATGTATTTTACCAAGATGACCAGCACCTAAAACTCCTACTTTTAACATGAGAATGTATTTTAAACAAAAATATAATTTATTTGTCGAAAGTGAAAATGAATGGAACAAAGATTTAGCGATTTAATAATTTAAAATCAATATTTGATTTCCTTTTTAGTTTCTTATTTTTGCAAAAATAAAACCTACCCATTTTGAAAGATACTGCCAAACATCAAGGACTGCGTAATCAATTAGTAAGCACTTTAGAACAAAAAGGGATTACTGACAGAGCTGTTTTGGAGGCAATAAAAAAAATTCCAAGGCATCTTTTTCTGAATTCGAGTTTTGAAGATTATGCTTATCAGGACAAAGCATTTCCGATTGGGGCAGGACAAACTATTTCGCAGCCTTATACGGTTGCATTTCAATCTCAGTTATTAGAGGTTCAGAAAGAACATAAAATCCTAGAAATTGGTACGGGTTCTGGTTATCAAACTGCCGTTTTGTGTATGCTTGGCGCTAAAGTATTTAGTGTTGAAAGGCAAAAGGAATTGTTTAAAACAACTTCGGTTTTATTTCCGAAATTAAATATCAGACCCAAACATCTTTCGTTTGGAGATGGTTATAAAGGGTTGCCAAATTTTGCTCCTTTTGACAGTATTATAGTTACTGCAGGTGCTCCGTTTATTCCGCAGCCGTTAATGGCACAGTTAAAAATAGGAGGAAGGCTGGTTATTCCGTTAGGTGAAGATATTCAGATAATGACGTTATTAATTCGTAAAAACGAAACCCAATTTGAAAAACATGAGTTTGGAGAATTTAGGTTTGTTCCTTTATTAGAAGATAAAAATTAAGATAAAGCCCATTTAAAAATGGGCTTTTTTATTCAGTAAGAATTTTGATATATCGTTCTAAACTTTCTTTTTGTATCTGAGCTATAAAAAGAAAAAAATCTTCTTTGTCTTTTTTAGTCTGGGCAGTTTCAAGAGATTGATAATATTGCATTCGGTTTTCATAATCGCCTTTTATATTAGCAATTAAATATCCTTTTTGCATCAAAATTAAATTCATAATTAATCTTGAAATTCTTCCGTTTCCATCAATAAAAGGATGAATTGTAACTAATCTTTCGTGCATTTCTGCAGCCAAGATTACCGGATGTAATTTATTTTTATTGATCTCATACCAAATAAAATATTCTTCCATTTCCTGAGGAACCAATAAAGGCTGTGGAGGCATATGAGTGCTCCCTTGAATCATAACTTGAACTTTTCTGTAACGTCCAGCAGCTTCACGGATTATTCCTCGCAGAATTAAATTATGAATAGATAAAAGATCTCTTTCGTTTAATGAATTACTTTTATTCATCAATTCTTTTATAAATCCAATTGCTTCCTGATGGTTTATAGCTTCGAGGTGTTCTCGCATGCTTTTTCCGGAAATGGTAAGACCTTCATTGATGACCATATCCGTTTCTCTAAGGGTCATAGTATTTCCTTCAATTCTATTACTTTCAAAAGTATATTCTAATTCTAACGCTTGCTTAATTTTATAACTGTCGAATTGTCTATAAGAATCTAATTTGTCTTTTAAAGCATCAATTTCTTTAAGTATTTTCTCTAATGACGTTGATAGTTTAAGACTTGATGTTGTTTTATTATATTTAATTTCATCTTCAGCGACTTTTATAGCTTTCAAAGCAAATTCTTCATCGCCAATCTCATAAAGAATTTTTTCTTTAAGCCAGGCAATCATCAAAGTTTCATAATCAATTTCTAAAAGCTGCGATAGTTTAGTAATCTGATCTTTGGTTGGTTTTCTGGTTCCAGATTCAAACTTACTTATTAAAGCCTGATCAATTCCAGAAAGTTGTGCTAATTCTCTAGTTTTAAACCCCTTTTGTTCTCTGGCATCTTTTAAAAGTGATTTCATTTGATGAAAATTTTAGTCTTGACAAATTTAGTCATTTTAAAATGGTCAAAAAGCAATATTTTTAAAATATTTGCTTTTAATAATTTATTTTGGAGGAAGCGATCCGTCTTTTCTCATTTCTTTTACAATAGCCTGCATAATGGCATCGACAGTTTGCCCAACATCTGTAACATATTCAGATTTTGTAGTTCCTGTCCAGATTAGTTTATTTTCTTTTAATGAAAAAATATTAGTCTCGACCATATAAGATGTAGTTTCCTGATAATATCCCGAATCATAAAAATAAGGAGAATACATTCCGTACCAATTTCCAAAACCATATCCATACATTCCTGTATACATGCCATCAAAACCACCATAGTACATTCCCGTATAAGTTCCAGGTACATAATTGGTTTCTTTTTCCTTGCTTACCAGACGCATAGAGATAACTCCGTCAAAATTTTCGTCCTGGAGAATTTTTAATTGTTGTTCTTTAGTTAAATTTAAAGTGGTTCCATTCATGTACTGATAAGAAGTTTTAAAAATCGGATTGCTTGCCGCAATTCGGTTTTCTGCAATTCTTCTCGTGGCTTCATCTTTAACCAAAACGACAACCAAAACTTTTTTGAATTGTTCCTGAGCAACAGTTATTTTAGGATCTCTCCAACTACTTACAATTGAAGTATTGCTGCTGCAACTAACTAAAAACAGTGTAATTAACAGAATTGTATATTTCTTCATAATTCTATACTTTTAAATTAATACTGTAGTAAATTTAAGTATAAAATATTGAAAAACAATAACTTATAAAATCACGTCTTAGTTGTAAGCTTTTTTAATTCGGTCCAAATCACGTTTTGTATCCTGCTCTTTTAGAGATTCACGTTTATCGTAATTTTTCTTTCCTTTACAAAGACCAATCTGAAGTTTTGCCAGTCCTTTTTCATTTGTAAATAATTTTAACGGAACAATCGTTAAACCTTTTGCCTGAACATTTTTATGAAGTGTTTTTAATTCCTTTTTATTCAAAAGTAATTTTCTTTCGCTTCTTGATTTATGATTGAATTGATTTCCAAAAGAATATTCTTCAATATAAGTATTAATTGCAAAAAGTTCTAAGTTGCTAAATTCACAAAAGCTTTCTGTAATATTTGCTTTTCCCAGTCGTATCGATTTGATTTCGGTTCCGGATAAAACAATTCCTGCTGTATAAGTATCGATTATTTCGTAATCGAAGCGCGCTCTTTTATTAAGTATATTGACTGATTTTAACATAATGCAAATGTAAGACAAAAATGAAAAACTTTAATACTGCTAAAGATAATTAAAGATTTTTTTTAATCTATGATTTTCGTCATTATAAAGGGAAAAGCTTACTCATAAGTTTGTTAAATAATTTAAAACAAACTCAAAATGAAAAAAATTGTAACCTTAGTAAGTTTAGTATTAATTGGTTTAACAGCAAAAGCTCAGGAATCAGGTCAGGGTCTAAAAGGCGCATGGTTTGCTACATCGCAATTTGGTTATCAGCAAACTAAAACAGCCGACGAAAAACACACAAATTTATCGGTATTACCTATAGTTGGAACATTTGTAACGCGTTCTGTGGCTGTTGGTGCCGGAATTGGATATATTAATATAAAAGCAGATTCTGACGCAGGAACTGCATCAAAAACAGATTTAATTGTAATTCAGCCTTTGGCTAGAAAATATTGGAATGTTGCCGGTTCTCTATATTTCTTTGGTCAGTTAGCATTGCCTATTATTACAGGAAAAGAAAAAGAAAGCGAATTAAAAGTAAGTCAGGTTGGGTTAGCACTGTCTGGAGGTTTTGATTATTTTGTAACAAAAAATTTCTCAGTTGAGTTTTCTTATGATTTAGCCAATTTTACATCTACAACATTAGATCCTAAAGTGGGCGAAAAAACGACAGTAACAAATTTTGGATTAGCACATGTTGCAAATGTCGAGCCGCTATACAATGGCGCTTTAGGCGGAAGTAATCCAAACCTGACATCTCCGCTTTCTTTCGGATTTAAATTTATATTCTAACTTGTAGGTTATGATTTAGATTTGCTAATTTTGTAAAAAAGAAAGACCGTACTTTTTTGAGTACGGTCTTTTTAGTATTATTAAAAAAATATAAAATGCAATCTAAAGATCCTTTACACGGAATTACACTTAAAACTATAGTAGAAAAACTGGTTGACTATTATGGTTTTGATACTTTGAGCGAATTAATTCCTATAAAATGTTTTACTTCAAATCCAAGTGTAAAATCAAGTCTTACTTTTTTGAGAAAAACAGATTGGGCTAGAAAAAAAGTCGAAGAATTGTATATAAAATCAATTCCGAAATTTCCCATAAACTAGTTTAATTTATACGAGATCATTACACCTCCACGATACGGAAGCCATTCCCCGCTTTTATTAAACTTTTTGGCATGTTCATATCTTCCCGGAGTTCCATCATTATAATAACCTTTATAAAAACCCTGATGCCAGCCGCCTCCAGCAAAAATATCCAATAGAAACTTATCGTTTAGTTTGATATTATAACCAACAGTTGCTCCTAATCTATAACCAAAGCCATGTTCATATTTATTTGAATCAAAATAATTCCATTTTTGTAATTCATAAATATCCGGTCCTGCGTGAGCACCTACATAAAATCCGTTATATTTTTCTTTAAAATGATAACGAACTTCGGGAGTTAAGGTGTAGAATTTCATCGGAGTGTGACCATCAAACGATTCCCAAAAAGAAGCCATTACATCCACACTAAAAGTAGTTTTCTCTCCAATGCTGGTTTCGATTCCAATATTTGGTATTGCAATCGCTGCAGTAGCGGCATTAAATTTTAGGTAAGTCTGACTTTGAGACTGAATCGAAAAGAAAAGAATAAATAGGATTAAGGCTTTTTTCATAAAATTGTTTTTCGTGGTAAGAAATATAAGTTTATCAGCTTATTTTCGGGTGCAAATATAACGCAAAACAAAATTTACTATTGTGAAAACAGCATTTTTATATGAGATTTCTTCTATATAAAAATTATAAAAATCTTATTTGTCTAATAATGAATAAATTACTTTGTCAAGAAATTTTCCTTCCCAAAAATCAGATTCCTTTAAATGAGCTTCTTTTACAAAACCACATTTTTGCAATACTTTTTCTGATGCAAAATTTTCAGGATCAATTACCGCTTCAATTGAATGTAGTTTTAAATCATCAAAACCATATCTGACTAATCTGTTTACAGCCTCAGGAATAATTCCTTTTCCGTGAAAATCAGGCGATAACATATATCCAATTTCTGCACGATAATTTTCGGGTTGTAATCTGTAGTAGCCAATAATTCCAAGTAATTTTGGATTATCTTTTAGAGTAATAGCCCAGTTAATTCCTGTATTATCATTTATTTTATCATCAATCATGGTAATATGAGCCAACGCCTCGTCATTATTTTGCACTAACGGACGCGGAATATATTTCATCGTTTCTGGATTCGAACGTAGTTCAAAAATCTCATTTACATCATCTTTAGTAATCCTTCTTAAAAGCAAACGTTCTGTTTCTATAACAGGGAATGGAGTGAAATTAAAGTCTAACATGTCTGTAAATTATAATATTTCTATACTGAATTTTGCATTGAAGGTTTCATTGGCATCCAAAACTAAAATTCCTTCTTTTTTGAATAAATCACCAGAGTTATCAGCCGTGTCAGAATAACCAAACCAAGGTTCAATACAAACAAACGGAGCATTTTCTTTTGTCCAGATTCCTAAACTCGGAAAATCTTCAAAATTCACTTTTACGTATGGCTTAGAATTATCAAGTATGGTAATCGAATTTGATTCTAAAGTTTTAAAAACCAAAGCATCGTTTTCAAACAACTTATAATGTAAAGGAACCAAATTGTTTGTCGTCTCTAATATTTCAGTTTTATTCGAAATTAAATCATTCTCAAGAAGATTATATTTTAAAACTTCATTCTTTTCAAACTGAAACGAATAATTTTTAAAATCGCCAGGCAAAGCAATCGCAGGATGTGCACCAATCGAAAATGGAATTTTAGAATCTCCTTTGTTGATTACTTTATAGGCAATAGTTAATTCCTTTTCTTTTAAAGTATAAATCAATTGCAACTCAAAATCAAAAGGATATTTCTCAAGAG
>SEBM01000743.1 GCA_004296145.1 Flavobacterium sp. | reverse complement strand
CTCCCAAAAATAAATTTTCAAAATCGAATTTAAAATGACCAGACTTTTGTTTGTTGAATCTTGTGAGATACGTTCTTAAAGTGAATTTTTTCATCATTAGATATGATTAAATTACTCTAAACTTCGTAGAACGGATTTCAGGTCTTGTGAGATAGTGGTAATTCTTTAGTTTACAATTAATAAATCTGAAAGCACCAAACTTATTATTACCTTATTGAGGGTTTGACTGTTTTATCTTCTTCTTTCAATATTAGAACAGACCGCATTTTTAGTTTGCTTTTCTAATGAATACGCAATTTAGATGAGCTTTTATTTTCTTTTACATAAGTTCTCAATCTATCAACATGATAAATTTTTCCTTTTGGAACAAAAGGTTTGACAATCTTTTTAGCAACAGTGATAATTTTAGCGAATAAAGTGATTTGTTAATACCACATCAATAAGCTTGGTAAGTGTAAAAATTCATTTTTTTGTTGCAACTTCTTTTTTCTCAATTTTCAATGATTTCTGAAGAATAAAAATTAAGGCTAGTTTTGACGCCAATAACCACTAGAAGACCTGTAATGATTCTCAATTATTTGTAGTATGTTTTTCAACCTAAATAAAAGAGAGCAAAATTAACCTACTCTCATTTTTATAAATCAAAATTCAATTAGCTTCGAAAATCAAATTAGTAGTATTTCTAAAATTGAATATCACTAAATTTGGAAGACTACCACCCAAATTCAAGCATAAAAAAACTCTCTTGAAAAAGAGAGTTAATTACCGAAAATCAGCGTACTATTTGTAGCGAAGACGGGAATTGAACCCGTGACCTCAGGGTTATGAATCCTGCGCTCTAACCAACTGAGCTACCTCGCCGTTTTGGTGGTGCAAATATATAAAATATTTGACATTTACCAAAATTATTTTACACCTAAATTTATCAGAACATCTCCTACATGTTCTGGTTTACTGATAATCTTATTGTTAGCGTCTAAAATAAAATAGCTCGGAGTAGCATGTATATTGTAAGTGTCGGCATAAGAACTATTCCAACCTCTTAATTCTGAATCATTAATCCAAGGGAAGGCTACAATTTTCTTAGTATATGAGTCTTTATCGGTATCTAAAGAGAGTCCTATCACCTGAATATTTTTAGCTTTAAGTTCGTTATACTTTGCCAAAAGTTGTGGAAGTTCAGATTCGCAGTGTGAGCACGTAGAAGACCAGAATACAATTACTTTCTTATCAGCTTTCACATCGGCAATAGATTTTACATTTGTATTTACAGCTGACTGAAATTTATAGTTTGGAAATACAGCACCTACTTCTACATTGGCATTTGATTTTAAAGTAGCTGCTAAACGATCTGTAATTGTACATTTCAGGTTTTTTGCGAGAGTTAAATATTTATTTTTAAACTCTGTCATTTCATAAGCATCAAAAATATCTATCATTTCAGATAAAACTGTTTGCCCACGTGGAGTTTCTACTTTTAAACGATCTAATAATTTATCTACAGACTGAGTTACATTTGTATTGCCTCCGTTATTGAGATAAGCGACTAAGATCGGTCTTATTAAAGACGAAGACTCCAACATATCGCTAGATTTATCGAAGAAATCAATAACCTCATCCTGATTCACTTTTTTAGTAGAATCATTTGATAAATATTTGGCATAATTCGTATTGTAATAATACACAAAAGGATG
>SEBM01000160.1 GCA_004296145.1 Flavobacterium sp. | reverse complement strand
CAATTAAAATTTATTTTATCGGTGTTCTAATTTTTCTGGTTTGCTTAAGCAATTGTTAATTATATAAAGTGAAATAAATCTAACCCAAGATAAATTTGTAACTTCATACCTGAAATATTTAAAAGTGTTTTTTGCCTCTTATTCGCCTAAAAGCATTCACATTAAAATAAATTATGACACATCATCACGATACAGATTGTTGCGGGACAAAACAAAAGCCAGTTACCAAAAAAAATGCAACTTGTTGTTCTCATGACGATCATGCACACAATAGTCACGGACATGACGACCACGACGGACACAATCACGATATAGGAAACCAAACCACTTTTCAGCTTTTTTTTCCGGCAATTATAAGTTTTACATTATTGATTATTGCAATTGTATTTGACAATTATCTTCCTCAATCATGGTTTACAGGCTGGATAAGAATTGGATGGTATATAATTGCTTATTTACCTGTTGGTCTTCCTGTTTTAAAAGAAGCTTTTGAAAGCATTAAAAGCGGATCTGTATTTTCAGAATTTTTATTAATGTGCATTGCTACCATTGGCGCTTTTGCAATTGGCGAATATCCGGAAGGAGTTGCAGTAATGTTGTTTTATGCCATTGGCGAAACCTTTCAGACCATTGCAGTTTCAAAAGCCAAAGCGAATATCAAGACATTACTGGATCAGCGTCCTGATGAAGTGACCATTATCGAAAATAATCAACCGAAAATAATCAAGGCCGAAAATGCTCAGATTGGAGATATCATACAATTAAAACCGGGAGAAAAATTAGGGTTGGATGGTGAATTGATTTCAGAATCTGCTTCTTTTAACACCGCAGCTCTCACAGGAGAAAGTAAACCGGATACCAAAAACAAAGGAGCTGGCGTACTAGCCGGAATGATTAATCTTAATTCGGTTGCCGAAGTGAGAGTAACAGCTTTATATACTGACAGTAAATTATCTAAGATTCTGGAAATGGTTCAGGATGCTACAGCCAAAAAAGCGCCAACGGAATTATTTATCAGGAAATTTGCCAAAATTTATACTCCAATTGTGGTGTATGCTGCCATAGCAATTTGTTTGCTTCCTTATTTTTTTGTGGATGACTATGTTTTTAGAAACTGGTTGTATCGCGCTTTGGTGTTCTTGGTAATTTCTTGTCCTTGTGCCTTGGTAATTTCGATTCCACTTGGATATTTTGGAGGAATTGGAGCTGCCAGTAAAAACGGAATTCTCTTTAAAGGATCCAGTTTTTTGGATATAATGGCTGCCATTGAAGTCGTTGTTATGGATAAAACCGGAACATTGACAAAAGGAGTTTTTAAAGTTCAAAAAGTTGTTGCAATTGATATTCCCGAAGCTGATTTAATAAAATATACTGCTGCCCTCGAAACCAAATCGACACATCCTGTTGGTACAGCAATAATTGCCCATGCTAACGGAACCGAAAAAAATATAACAGTTACCGATGTCGAAGAAATTGCCGGACACGGTTTAAAAGGGACTATTGAAGGGAATGAAATTTTGGTTGGAAATGCCAAATTAATGCAGAAATTCAATATCGATTTTGACGCTGAAATTAACAACACTCCTTTTACCATAATAATCACGGCAATCAATAAAAAATATGCAGGTTATTTTTTAATTGCTGATGAAATAAAAGAAGACGCCAAACAAGCCATACAAAGCTTACATCGTATAAATGTAAAAACGGTAATGCTTTCGGGCGATAAAAGTGCTGTTGTAAATGCCGTTGCAAAAGAACTCAATATAGACGAAGCTTATGGAGATTTATTACCTGAACATAAAGTCGAAAAAGTAACTGCATTAAAAAATCAAAACCTGAAAATAGCTTTTGCCGGCGATGGTGTCAATGATGCTCCGGTTGTTGCTCTTGCACATGCAGGAATTGCAATGGGCGGTTTAGGAAGTGATGCGACTATCGAAACGGCCGATATCGTAATTCAGAACGATCAGCCAACAAAAATATATACAGCCATAAATATTGGCAAAAAAACCAAACAAATTGTCTGGCAGAATATCGCTCTGGCATTTGTTGTAAAAGCTGTTGTGCTAATTCTTGGCGCGGGCGGTTTAGCAACAATGTGGGAAGCTGTTTTTGCCGATGTTGGTGTTGCTTTGCTTGCTATATTAAACGCAGTGAGAATTCAAAGAATGAAGTTTTAAACATAATTAACACAAAAATGATTTTCCCAGAATACTTAAAAAAATTTGAAAACGACTTGTTAAAATTCAAACTTGACTTTATAAAAATTCAAGCAAGTCCTTTAGAAAAAAGTGAAACCTTAAGTTTTATCAAAAGTAAGTTTTTAGGAACCCCATATTTACCGCTAAACATGGAATATCCTAATGATAAAAATGGAAAACCAATGGTTTTATTAGCACAGCTAAATTTTTCTGAAATTCCACAATTAGAAAATTATCCTGAAAAAGGAATTTTACAATTTTACATTCCAAGTGAAGATTGGTATGACATGGAAGATTATAAAATAATTTATCATGAAGAAATAAAGGATCATCAAACTGATTTTGAATTTTTAACTGAAGAATTGTACGAAGACTTTCCCGTTTATTGTGAACACAGTTTAATTTTTTCAAAGGAAACAGAATATGGAGGAAGCGAAGATTTTCGTTTTGATTATACTTTTGACGATCTTACTTATTGGGAATTTCAAGAGAAATTAAATAAATCTGAGCAAGAAGAAATTGAAAAATTCTTTTGTAATATTGGGCATAAAATTGGTGGTTATGCATTCTTTACTCAAGCTGACCCAAGAAGTTCTAATAATGAATCTAAAAATGATATTTTACTTTTTCAAATGGATACCGATGAGGAAATTATGTTTGGAGACAGCGGTGTTGCAAACTTTTTTATAAATGAAGAAGATCTAAAAAATAAAAATTTCGAAAAAGTATATTTTACCTGGGATTGTTGTTAATAAACAATTCCTTCTTTATGATATTACTTTTTTTCTTAATCTAAGTTAAGTTACAGCTAACGATCATAACTGTAATTTTGTTTCAACTAAAAAATACCACATGTCAAACATCAGTTTAATTATCGAAGAACGTGCCGCCAATATTGGAAATTTTATGGTTGGGCGATTATTGCCTTTCCGTGAAAAAAGAGCCGTTGGCCCATTTGTATTTATCGATCATATGGGACCTGCACATTTAAGTGACCATGAAAATATGGATGTTCCGCCGCATCCGCATATCGGACTTTCTACTCTAACATTTTTGTTTGAAGGAAGCATCATGCACCGCGACAGTTTAGGAACAGAATTAGAGATAAAACCGGGTGCTGTAAACTGGATGACGGCCGGAAAAGGAATTGTACATTCAGAAAGAACCCCAGAATATCTTAGACATTCAGATAAAATGCTTCACGGATTGCAGATTTGGGTTGCACTTCCAAAAGAATTAGAGCAAATGGATCCTAATTTTGCACATGTTGAAGCAGATGATATTCCCGCTTGGGAAGAAAATGGTGTTTCTTATAAATTAATTGCCGGAGAAGCTTTTGGCAAAAAGTCACCCGTTCCTGTTTATAGTCCGTTGTATTTTATTGAAATCAAAAGTCCGACAACTCAAAAAATAAACATCGGAAAAGATTTATTTGGAGAAAGTGGTTTGTATATTTTAGAAGGAAGCATCAAAAGCGGTGAGCATGTTTACGATCCTAAACAAATCCTGATTACCAACGACAGTACTTTATGTGAATTTGAAATCACTGCAAATTCAACCGTTTATATTTTTGGAGGAACACCATTTCCTGAAGAACATTTTATCTTTTGGAATTTCGTTTCTTCTGATAAACAATTAATCGAAAAAGCCAAACAAGACTGGACAGCACAAACTTTCCCAAAAGTTCCAGGCGAAACCGAATTTGTTCCGTTACCTGAACCAAGAATGAAATAATTATGGATACCGTTTCAGCAAAAATAGATACGCGTTTGTATCGCACCGAAATAAAATCAGCATCCGAAAATGTTTTAATTTCTGATGAACCACAGGAATTGGGCGGAAAAAATTTAGGTTTAAATCCAACCGAACTTTTAGCTGCATCTTTGGCTTCCTGTACTGTAATTACTTTACGAATGTATATAAATCGTAAACAATGGGACGTATCTGAAATTGATGTAAAAATTGATTTTGAACGCGATTCAGAACGAAATGTATCTGTATTTTCAAGAAAAATAGAAGTAATAGGCAATGTTGACGAAATACAAAGACAACGTCTGGAAACTATTGCTAACAGCTGTCCTATTCATAAAACACTAACACACTCAATAGAAATCAAAACTACATTAATACAATTATAATGGAAATTCAACAAATAAACGATACTAAAAAAGGCTATTTTGAAGCTGTAGAAGACGGAAAACAAGCAGGCCAAATGACTTACACCTGGGCAGGAGATTCCCAATTTATCATTGACCACACTGAAGTCAGCGATGATTTTGCCGGAAAAGGTGTTGGCAAAAAATTACTTATGGCTACTGTAGAATTCGCACGAGAAAATAATGTAAAAATTATTCCGCTTTGTCCTTTTGCAAAAAGTGTTTTTGATAAAGTTGAGGATATACGTGATGTTCTTTCTTAAAGCTTCTAAGTTTTTTTAACCGCAAAGAGCGCAAAGTGTTACGCAAGGTTCGCAAAGTTTTTTTTAGGAAAAGCTTTGCGAACTTTGCGTTTATAATAAGTTTAGCATACAAAAAAAACTTTGCGAACTTTGCGGTTAAATCATCGCAACGAAATTCAATTTTAAAATCTCCTCAGAAAGTCGTATATTTGCATGTAATTTAACCCTAGACTATGACAAGGATAATTACAATTTTCTGTTTTTTTATTGCTCAAATCGGCTTTTCTCAATCGGCTGAAACATATTTAGAAAAAATTAGAAACAACGAAGCACTTTCTACTGCTTTCTTTCAACAAATGCCAAAAGGAGGCGATTTACATCATCATTTTTCAGGATCTGTTTATGCAGAACCACTTTTAGAAAGAGCTATTGCCGAAGATTTTTATCTGAATATTGAATCAATGGAAGTTTCTAAAACCAAACCTGAAAAAGGAAACTGGGAAAATTTTTCTTCTCTTAAAAACAACGGAAAATTAGATTATTACAAACAACAAGTCATGCAAACGTGGTCGGCCAAAGATTATAATGGTTCTGTACCTTCTGATGATTTGTTTTTTGATTCTTTTCAAAAATTTGAGCCCACGATCAAAGGTCACTTTGCAGAAGGTTTACTTGAATTAAAAAAACGCGCCATAGCAGAAAATGTGAGTTATATCGAAACGCAATTATCAACAATTCCGTGTGATATGAATGTTTCAGATTTAACAGATTTTAATTCAAAACTTCGTCAGGCTTCGGCACAAAAAGATGAGAAAGCTGTTTTTAAACTTTTAGACGAACTTTATAAATCATTACAAAAGAAAGACGCTAAAAAATACGCTGAGGATTTCAATACAAATTTCATTGCAAAACTGCACAAAGATTTAAAAATGGATGATGAAAATTTCACCATGCGTTACCAAAACTTTGTATTGCGTTTTATGGAACCGGTAGATTTGTTCAAAAATCTGGTGATCGCTTTTATTTCTGCAAATGACAGTAAACTTGTTGCGGGTGTAAACATCGTTTCTCCGGAACATGGAGATAATTCTATGAAAGATTACTGGCTTCATATGGTAATGTTTAAATACTGTCATTCAAAGTTTCAGGATGTTAAATATACGCTTCATGCGGGTGAATTAACTCTAGGATTGGTTCAGCCCGAAGATTTAACCTGGCATATAAACTCCGCAATTTATATGGCAGGAGCCAACAGAATTGGTCACGGTGTTGATATCGCTTACGAAGCAAATTCATATGAATTATTGCGTTATATGGCAAAAAACAATATTACGATTGAGATTAATCTGGCTAGTAACGAATTCATTTTGAAGGTTAAAGAAAATCGTCATCCGTTTACACTTTATAAAGAGTTTAATGTTCCGATAGTGATCAGCACAGACGACGCGGGAATTTTGAGAACCAATATGACAGAACAATATGTTTTGCTGGCCAAAAGATATCCTGATGTAACTTATGAAACGATTAAGAAATACGTTTACAACAGTATTAATTACAGTTTTATTCAGGATGATTCCGTTAAAAAACAATTACTGAAAGATTTAGATAATCGTTTTAAAATTTTCGAAGCTAAATTTTCTAAAAACTAAATATAATCTTATTAGACCTGACAGGTTTTAAAAACCTGTCAGGTCTAAATATGTCACAACATGATTTTAGAAGCTGTATTTCTTTACATAAAGCCTGATTTAGCAAGTAAATTCGAAAATGATTTTATCAAAGCAAGTCAGTATATTTCGTCTATCGAAGGCTATTTAGGACATCATTTAGAAAAATGTCTTGAGACAGAAAACAAATATCTTTTATTAGTTGATTGGAATACGCTTGAAGATCACACAATTGGTTTTAGAACTTCTGAAGCGTATTTAGAATGGAAAAAGATTTTACATCATTATTACGAACCGTTTCCAATTGTTGAGCATTTTGAAACAGTTTTTGAGAATAGAAAATAAAGTATAAAACTCTCGCAGATTTTACAGATTGAGCAGATTTTTTTATTTAAAATTCGCGCTTTTTCGTGAAATTCGTAGCAAAAAACAAAGAATGAATATCAAACTTATCGCCATTGGCAAAACTGATAACAAATCGCTTCAGACTCTGATTGACGATTATACCAAACGTTTGTCTTTTTATAT
This sequence comes from Flavobacterium sp., assembly GCA_004296145.1. Taxonomy (GTDB): domain Bacteria; phylum Bacteroidota; class Bacteroidia; order Flavobacteriales; family Flavobacteriaceae; genus Flavobacterium. The sequence goes on along the minus strand of SEBM01000160.1, from coordinate 1,202 downwards.
CAAATTTGATCTGGAGATTATTCCCGACATTAAAAATGTAAAGAATTTATCGGAAAGCCAGCAAAAAGAAAAAGAAGGCGAATTAATTCTTTCGAAACTAACACCAACCGATCAATTGATTTTATTGGATGAAAACGGGAAAAACTTCTCCAGTGTTGGCTTTTCAGAAGAATTGCAAAAGAAAATGAACTCCGGAATAAAAACACTTGTTTTTGTAATCGGCGGCCCTTACGGATTTTCGGATACAGTTTACAGCAAAGCGCAGGGAAAAATTTCGCTTTCGCTAATGACCTTTTCACACCAAATGGTGCGCTTGTTTTTTATCGAACAATTGTATCGAGGATTTACGATTTTAAGGAATGAACCTTATCATCATCAATAATTTAAGTATTCAGTCGCAGTTTTCATTCACAGCTTGAATAACGAAATAAGTTCCAAGTTTACAAGATGAATTCTACTGGAAGCCTATCGAGATTAGAAGTTACATATTTGTGCAACAAAATTTTGTATCGAATATATTCTTCGTAACTCATATTCTTATCAAAAACAAATACTAAATCGGGTACTTTTTCAAATTTTATACTATAAAAATGTTGTAGTATTTGAGTTGTTTTTATTTCCTTATTTCCCATAAAAACTTGCTTTCTCCCTTTTTTGAAATAAACCACAAAATTGTCTTTATCAGGTCTGTCCATTTTATAATACACTTTCGTGAAAGGGACAAAAGCTAAATTCTTAGCGACAGAATCAGCGTACGAGTAATAATTTTCGGCTTTTTCGTTTTTGTGCGCGCTGTCTGCACGTTTCTTTTCCTGCAGTTTCATTACTTCCGGAATTACCAATTTTAAAGGGAGACGTTTATCAATATTAAATATCCAATTGGTTGAAATTATGCTGCTTTTTCGGTTTACTTCTGCAATTGTATCTTTCCCATCAGTTTTAAAAAAAATGTAAACGGGCGAAAGGTCTTCTACATTTTTAACGATTGTAACGTTTGATTTTGGTAATAAAACGTCTTCTTTTTTTCCGCAGGAAACAAGAAGAGAAATAACCAACAGAATGCTGAGAAATTTTGGTTTAAACAATTTGAAACTGAATATAGTGATAAAAAACAGAACGCTACCAAATACAAGTATTCCTAAAAAAGCATCAATTAAATAACTTAAAATTTCTGTTAAGGTGTAATATTTTAAAATTAACCC
>SEBM01000742.1 GCA_004296145.1 Flavobacterium sp. | reverse complement strand
CCATCAGACACTTTTACAACATACCAATAATTTCCGGTGGGCAATTTTCTGGAATTAAAAGTTCCGTTCCATTCAAATGTTCCATTAATTATTTTCTGTAAAACCATATTTCCAAACCGGTCGTAAACCTGAACTTCAGAATTGGGATAATTTTCTAAACCATCAATTTTCCAGGTATCATTAATTCCATCTTCATCAGGCGAGAAAACATTAGCAACACTGAAAATACTAAAATTTGCAGAACCGATGAGACAACCCAATTTGGTGCGTACAAATACGGTATAATTTCCATTCGGAAGATTGGGGAAAATATTCAGAGAGAATTTTGAAATGCAGAAACTAAAAATCTGATTGGTGTTAATATTGAAGAAATTTTTCCGAGGGAAGTTGATTTACTAAAATATATCGAGGATCAAATCCCGACAAATTTTGATTTAAACCTTGTTATTCATCAACATGCTTTTTACATCAACGTTGATTTAATTTTTTTAAATGATGATAAAATCAACGATAAGTACAGTATTATTAAGCTACAGGATTTAACACAAATTAAGCAAGAGTCTATTTTAAGTAAGCAACAAGCTACGGAACTCGAAAAACTTAATCAACAAAAAGATCGGATTTTTTCAACTATTGCACACGATTTGAGAGGTCCATTGGTTAATCTTTCTGAAGTATTAAAAATGATTGACAATGGAACAATTAGCGTAGACGAGTTTAAATCTCTGATACCAACTTTAAGTAAAGATATTATCTACACAACAGACCTACTTGAAAACCTCTTGCATTGGTCTAGAAGCCAATTAAAAGGTTATGGCATTAAACGAGAGCAATTTAATCTTAGAAACCTAATTATTAACGAGATAAACTATCATTTACCATCGGCAAACTCTAAAAAAATAAATATTATACACGATGTATTTCCGGGCGAAATGGTATTTGCAGATATGCTGATGGTACAAATTGTAATTAGGAACGTTTTAAATAACGCCATTAAATTCTGTACCGAAAACTGCGAAATCTATATCAATGCAACTTATCAAAAAAATCATGAGATGTTAATAAACATTGAAGATAACGGCGTGGGTATTCCAGCAGAGAAGCTAAAAGAAATTTTTATTGGTGATAATAGCACAAGAGGAACAGCAAACGAAAAAGGTACTGGTTTAGGACTAATGGTTTGCAAAGAATTTATGGAACGTAATAACGGATCTATAAGCGTAGAAAGCACCGCCGGCAAAGGCTCTAAATTTATACTTACCTTACCAACAGCAGAAAATATACATCCCTCCTAATTAAAAGAGGGATGTAATTAAAATTACTGACCGGTAACTTCGTTTATGGCTTGTTGTTCTTTAAGCGCATCTACATTATTTTTATTACCGAAATTCTGAGTTTTTTCAGCGAAATAAGCTAGTATATCCACAATAGAATCTAAATTATCTGCAACTCTTTGGTGCATATCTGGCAAATCTTTGTCCAATTTTTTGTCGCCAAGTTCTATATTATCTACTTCAATCTTTCCTATTTTTTGAATAATTGCTTGTTGCGAGTGTTGTAAGTCTTCTAGTTCCCTTACAATCTTTTCCATCAATTCAAACTTCTTTAAGGTATCCATATTTTTTGTTTTTGTTTAACCATTAAATTCCCTCTATTAACATATAATGATTTAAAAAAGTTTGTTTTTAAAAATAAAG
>SEBM01000741.1 GCA_004296145.1 Flavobacterium sp. | reverse complement strand
CAAAGCTTAGGTTTTATTCATCCAACAACGAAAGAATATATGCATTTTGAGGCGCCACTTCCGGCTGATTTTAAAGCTGCATTGAACAAGTGGGAAAATTATATTGCTGTATCTTAAAATATGCCTCAACAATACCTTTTATTTAATGATGAATTTCACACAGTTGATGCACCGATATTAACCGCTTCGAACAGAAGTTTTAAGTTTGGCGATGGCTTGTTTGAGAGCATGCGAATGATTGAAAACAAATTGCAGTTTGCCGATTTTCATGCTGACCGATTGGTGGGGGGAATGAAAGCGCTGAAAATGGATGGTCATGCTTTAATGGATGATTATTTTCTTCGCCAAAAAACTGCTGATCTTGTAAAAAAGAACAGATGGACTGGAAATGTTCGTTTCCGATTATCTGTTTATCGAGAGGGATCAGGAGTTTATACACCAGAAATTAACAAAGCTGGTTATGTTTTAGAGGGGATTCCGCTCATAAGTAATCAATACGAACTGAATAGTAAAGGTTTAATTATTGATGTATATGATGAAATTACAAAGCCGATAAATAAGTTATCCAATTATAAAACTTCAAATGCTTTGCCTTACGTAATGGCTGGTATTTTTAAAAGTCAAAACCGTTTGGATGAAGCAATGATCTTGAATCAGAATGGCTTTTTGTGTGAAAGCATCAGTGCCAACGTTTTTGTGGTTTATAATAATCAAATCTACACGCCAGCTTTAACTGAAGGTTGTATAGGTGGTGTTATGCGCAGTGCCATCATGCAGCTTTGCAAAATGAATGACCTTACTTTGATTGAAGCTCAAATCAATCCTGAAATTTTAAAAGAAGCTGAAGAAGTTTTCATTACCAATGCCACGCAAGGTATTCAATGGGTAATGGGTTACGGCAGGAAACGGTATTTTAATGAGGTTTCGAAGTTCTTGATTGATAAACTGAATGCTTTATAAAAATTCAAACATTGCAGGTTAAGTTTTATAAAACCAAAAATGAATTGCTTAAACCTTTTTTAGAAGGTTATTACTTCCTGGCAAAAAATAGATGTGAAAATATCGAATATTTAACATTTCCGAATAATTTTATCAACGTATCAGCCTACAAAAATATAAAGGTTACCCTTAATAATGGTTGTGCAGAAATATCAGAAGATGACTCTATTCACTTCAATTCGATATTAATCACCAATTACAAAATGCCAATCCGGGTTAATTACTATGGTAAAGTAGATGAAATAAGTTTTTGCTTTAATCCTATCGGGATAAACTCTTTCATCAATAACTTTTCATCGTATTCTAAAAATCAACTTAATGCATTTGCTCCATTTGATGATTTTCAGAATGAAATGATAATAATTTTGGATGAAATCGATGCGGACAAAAGGATTATTGCAATTGAAAATTACTGGCTTTCTAAGTTAAATAATTTCAATAATCCGTTACTCGCTAATTTAATTAATGATGTCTCGATAATTGAAAATGAAATTTCAATTGGTGATTTGGCTTTGAAATATCATACCAGCCGACAAAATATTAATAAGCTTTTTAATCGATATTTGGGTAAAAGTCCAAATGATTTTAGAAAGATTCACCGGTTTAGATTGGCATTACGTAAGAGAATTACGTTATTAAAAAAGAATGAAAACTTAACGTCATTAAGTTATGAATCACTTTTTTATGATCAATCGCACA
>SEBM01000159.1 GCA_004296145.1 Flavobacterium sp. | reverse complement strand
GCAGGATGTGTTTTTAGCCAATCAATAAATCCTTTTTTGCCCGGCATAATGCAAAATAAAGAGGTACAAAAGATTTTTTAATATGAATGCAAAAACGAAATGGGTTTATCTGTTTATACTAATTGTTTCTTTAAGTTCCTGTATTAGTTATCAAAAATTCGATTACAACAAGAGTGATAACAATTGGGTAACAGCATTTAAGGACAATGTTTTTTTTGCCAGTTTAAAAGGAAGTTACCAAAAGGATACTATTTTTCAATTGATTGAAAAAAAAGATGCTTTTAATCCTTACGATGGTTTAACTATCGATGATTTAAATGAAACAATAAAGCTGGCAAATGAATTTGTTAAAAATATTCCAGAGCCGGCAATGTGCGAAAATTGCAAAGAGCGGGAAAACTATTACGTGGCAAATTGTTTACATTACTATGAAAGCTGTGAGTTAGATTGGATTGCTAAGGAAGCATATAGAAAGCATTTAGAAATAGAAAAAGAATCTATTTCAAAGTAAAAAATTAGTAAGTCCAGTTCTGTAATATCCTTTTGTACATTCAGTAATCGTGAAGTCTACAAAAGGATATTTTTTTTGAATCAATTGATTTATTTTTACGAAATCGTTATAATTAAATCTAAAAATCTTATTTTTATCAAAATTATACGATAATAAAGACAGTTTGTTATGATAACAAAAAAAGTAGATAACGTTCAGGACGCAATAAAAGGAATCGAAAGCAGCATGACAATTATGTTTGGTGGTTTTGGATTGTGCGGAATTCCTGAAAATACAATTGCAGCATTAGTAAACACCACAATTTCTGATTTAACCTGTATTTCTAATAACGCAGGAGTTGATGATTTTGGACTTGGGTTACTTTTGCAGAAAAAGCAAATTAAAAAGATGATTTCGTCGTATGTTGGAGAAAATGCAGAGTTTGAACGCCAGATGCTTTCTGGTGAATTAGAAGTTGAACTTATTCCACAAGGGACTCTTGCTGAACGCTCACGTGCTGCACAAGCTGGAATTCCTGCTTTTTTTACGCCGGCAGGTTTCGGAACCGAAGTTGCAGAAGGAAAAGAAGTTCGTGAATTCAACGGTAAAATGCATATTATGGAAGAAGCTTTCAAAGCTGATTTTGCCATTGTAAAAGCATGGAAAGGTGACGAAGCCGGAAATCTTATTTTCAAAGGAACAGCCAGAAACTTTAATGCATGTATGGCTGGCGCCGGAAAAATTACAATTGCTGAGGTTGAAGAACTAGTTCCTGTTGGAACTTTAGATCCAAATCAGATTCATATTCCGGGAATTATGGTGCAGCGTATTTTTCAGGGAGAAAATTTTGAAAAACGAATAGAACAACGCACAGTTCGTCAGAAGAAATAGATAATTAGAAAATGTGATAATTAGATAATTATTTAGATTGTGTAGGCATATCTAATTATCAAATTGACTAATTGGCACATTAATAAATTGACACATTAAAAAATATGTTGACAAAAGAAGATATAGCAAAACGAATTGCGAAAGAAGTAAAAGACAGATATTTTGTCAATCTTGGAATTGGGATTCCGACTTTGGTTGCCAATTATGTCAGAGAAGATATTGCGGTTGAATTCCAGAGTGAAAACGGAGTTTTGGGAATGGGACCTTTTCCTTTCGCAGGAGAAGAAGATGCCGATATTATAAATGCTGGAAAACAAACCATTACAACGCTTCCGGGCGCAAGTTTCTTTGATTCTGCTTTTAGTTTCGGAATGATCAGAAGCCAAAAAGTTGATTTAACAATTTTAGGCGCGATGGAAGTTTCTGAAAATGGCGACATCGCCAACTGGAAAATCCCGGGTAAAATGGTAAAAGGAATGGGAGGCGCCATGGATTTGGTTGCTTCTGCCGAAAATATCATTGTTGCCATGATGCATGTGAATAAAGCCGGAGAATCAAAAATTCTAAAAAAATGCACTTTGCCATTAACCGGCGTTGGATGCGTAAAAAAGGTTGTAACGGAGCTTGCTGTTCTCGAAGTAACAGAAAAGGGTTTTAAGCTCTTAGAACGCGCGCCAGGTGTTTCAGTCGAGCATATTATAGCTTCAACAGAAGCTGATTTAATTATTGAGGGAGAAATCCCGGAAATGATTATTTAATTTAAAGGTTCAAAGCTGCAAAGTTTCAAAGGCTCAAAGTTTAAAATATAATGAATGCATTTCAGCTTAAAAAAAGAAAAACCGCTATTTAGCGGTTTTTGTATTTTAACTTTGAGCCTTTGCTCCTGAAAAAAATCTTATAAGTTAAATGAAGCTCCTAAACTAAAAGTAGCCTGATTGTTTAAATGATAAAAAGGATCATTGTTGCTTCCGTATTTTGCAATTGGGAATCCGATTTCTGTGAAAACACCAAATCCGTCAGTAAAGAAATAACGACCACCAACGTGACCTCCAAAATTATGTAAACCTAAACTTAATCCAGGATAAACATCTAATTGTTCAACTCCGATAACGCTTGATAAGTTTGCATTGATTCTTGCTTTTGCGTCAAAACGATCTTGAAATTCTGGTTTTGTATCATAATAAGCAGAAGGAACATTATGGTAAAATCCTGTAAAATTGTCTACTCCTAATAAATATGTGGCTACGAAACCAAAAGAGAAATTTTCTCCTAAACCAAAATCTACAGAACCCTGAATTCCAGAACCACCATCTTGTAGATTAGCACCAACATTTACCTTCGTGTCTCCTTTACCCTTAAAGGCTTGTTGAGCATTTACAAATCCAAATGATACTAAGAACAAAAGTGTAATAACCTTTTTCATAAATTTTAAATATTAATTATTTTGCGGGGCAAATTTAAATTTTTACTGATTTAATTCCTACCCTTTTCGTTAAAATACAATTCGTTGAGCGGGTCACTTTGCCAGAATTCCTTGGTGTTGACATCCATAATTGTCAACGGACCTTTGAAGGCCGCTCCCGTATCAACATTCCATACACATGCTTTGTGTACAGGAACTGTCTTGCCAATTCTCGTTACAGGAGTATGCCCAATGTACACTTCTTTATAAACGGTAAAACGTTTCGGATAGTACAAGTCGTCAGGTTTTAAATTTGGATCTAATGAAAGAGCAGATTCCCAAAGCGTTCTGTCCCAGTAAAATAATTTTGAAAAAAATTCATAACGAACGCCGCTTAAATTAGTGAAACCCGCATGAACAAAAAGACGGTTCTGATCATCAAGATAATAATCCTGTAATGATGCTAAAAACGCAATATGTTCTTTTTTTCTTTCTTCAGAAAGTTTAGAATATCCTTCAACTGTGGCTTGTCCGCCATGTTTATACCACATTTCTTCATCAAAATCTTCATGTCTGTTCTCCAGCCAATCCAAGGCCAGCTGATCGTGGTTACCTCTGATGCAGATACAGTTTTGTTTGGTTTTGAGATCAATTAAAAAATCAATTACTTGTGCTGAATGACTCCATCCATCAACATAATCGCCTAAAAATATAAGAGTGTCTTCTGTAGTAACTTTGGCTTTTTTCAACACTTGCTCAAGTGCGAGTAATCCTCCATGTATGTCGCCTATAACAAATGTTCGCATTTTATTCTATTTCGTGTACACAAAAATAGAGAAAATTAATTATTAAGTTAAGAATCTTTATAAAGTGCCAAAATCATTGTTTTTAAAACTAATCTTAGGTTTTATTTTACAAAAAAGAATCCTTTAGCGATAATTCTCTCTTTTTTTAACGAAAATCGATTCGGAAATTGACCTCATTTTTGTTTTCTTACAGAAAAAACCTCATAAAACCACTTGTTTTTAGTTAAAATGTTAGTTTTCAGATAAATAATAATTTATTGTGTAAGGTATTGTCATTGCTGAGATTTTGTGTTATTTTTTGATGTCTTTTCCCGACGAAATGTTGTATTTTATCGATAAAAGGTAAATTTATCCGTTTAATTAACAAAATTTGTATATTTTTATCAAACAAATAAAGTATTTACTTACATATTTTATTTGTAAGTTTTTTAACCCCTTTTAACTAATTAAATTCAAAATTGCGTATGAAGAGTACTTTACCCAAAATTGTAGGGACAACAGTTGCTGCACTTACATTTTCGCTATCTGCATTTGCTCAGCAAACAGACAAAAGAATCAACCAAAAAAGTTTATCCGAAAACGGACAACCAAGTTTGATTACTTTCAATGACAAATCAACCTACAAAGGTTCTGATTATGAGAAAGTATTTAAAGAACAATTAGCTTTGAAGGACAATCAGTCTTTTTCTAAGATCAAAACGGTATCTGACCGACAAGGTTTTACGCACGAAAAATTTCAATTGTACGAACAAGGTATTAAAGTAGAATTTGCCAGTTACACCCTTCATTCTAAAAATGGAAAACTGGAGTCTATGAATGGTGAGTTTTATAAAATTGAAAATGCCAAAGTAAAACCGTCACTTTCTGCTCAGGAAGCCTTTAACAGAGCAGTTGCACAAACAGGAGCCAAAACGTATTTATGGGATTCTCCACAGGATGCTGCAGCAATGGATTATGTAAAACCTAAAGGCGAATTGGTTTTCCTGCCGGATATGGAGAGCCAGGGAACACAAAGAACTACAGACAAAGTTCGATTGGCATATAAATTTGATATTTATGCCACAAATCCTTTGAGCCGTGGAGATTTGTATATTGATGCGATTACAGGAAAAGCATTGTTTTATAATGCAACCATCAAACATCTTAACGATAACCATCATGGGAAATCAAAATCTGAAAATGGTATAGCCAAAGAAAGTAACGTAAACGCAAAGGCGGCAATTGTAGCTGCAAATGCTGCAACACGTTACAGCGGAACGCAAACTATTCAGACTACTTTGAGCGGATCGTCTTATATTCTGCTTGACGGAACACGTGGAAACGGAATACAAACGTACAATTCTGCGAGAACTGCAACTTATCCGACTACCAATTTTACGGATGCAGATAATAACTGGATAGAATATAACAATACCAACAAAGATAACGGTGCACTAGACGCACATTGGGGAGCAGAAATGACTTATGATTACTGGTCTGCCGTTCACGGGAGAAACAGTTATGATGACAATGGTGCTAAAATTAAAAGTTATGTGCATTATAATTTAGTTGCTGCAGGATATCCAAACAATAATAATGCTTTCTGGAACGGAAGTGTTATGACATACGGTGACGGAACAGGAACCGGAGGATTTGATATCTTAACAGCAATGGATGTTGCGGGACATGAAATTGGTCATGCAGTTTGTACTTATACGGCAAACTTGGCGTACCAAAAAGAATCAGGTGCTATGAATGAAGGTTTCTCTGATATTTGGGGAGCTTGTATAGAATATCGTGCGGCACCAACAAAATCTACCTGGTTAGTTGGAGAAGATATCGAAAGAAGATCGGGACATGCGGCTTTGCGTTCTATGAGTGACCCAAATTCAGAAGGCCAGCCAGATACTTATGGCGGAACTTATTGGGTAAACGTAAATTGTACGCCAACAAACAATAATGACCAATGCGGTGTTCATACCAATTCAGGAGTTTTAAATCACTGGTTTTACATTCTTTCAGTTGGTAAAACCGGAACAAATGATATAGGAAATGCTTATAACGTTACCGGAATTACAATTGATAAAGCAGCAAAAATTGCTTATCGTTTAGAAAGCGAATATTTATCTGCAAACTCAACTTACGCAACTGCCAGAACATACGGAATTCAGTCAGCTGTTGAATTATACGGAGCAGGTTCTGCTGAGGTTATTGCAACAACAAATGCTTTTTATGCAGTTGGAGTTGGAGCGGCTTATTCAGGAGGTTCTGGTGATACGACGCCACCATCGGCACCAACTTCTTTGGCTGCTTCGGGAACGACAGGAACAACAACCAATTTAACATGGACAGCATCTACAGATAATGTAGCAGTTACAGGATACGATATTTATCAGGGTTCAACACTAAAAGGAAGTTCTACAACTACAAGCTATACGGTAACAGGACTTACAGCTTCTACAGCTTATACTTTTTCTGTAAAAGCAAAAGATGCAGCAGGAAATATTTCTTCTTCAAGTAATACTGTGAATGTTACTACAACAGCAACTTCACTAACATATTGTACATCAAAAGGAAACAGTGCTGCAGACGAACGAATTGGTAAAGTGGTTTTTGGTACAATCAACAATACTTCTTCAGGAACAACAGGTTATGAAAATTTAACTTCAATTTCTACAAATGCCAGCAGAAGTTCATCTTATACCATTACGATTACACCATCATGGACATCTTCAGTTTATAGTGAAGCTTATGCGGTATTTATTGATTACAATCAGGATGGAGATTTCTTAGATTCAGGAGAAACAGTTTGGACAAAATCGGCTTCAACAACTAGTCCGGTTTCAGGTTCCATAACAATTCCTGCAACAGCTGTTTTAGGAACAACAAGATTAAGAGTTTCTATGAAGTACAACGGAATTCCAACTGCTTGTGAAAGTTTCTCTTACGGACAAGTTGAAGATTATACAGTAAATATTACCGCTGCCGGAACTATCGAAGAGCCGGAGATTAATGATATTGCTGCTATCACAGAAAAAGTAGGTACAGAAATCACGGTATACCCAAATCCTGTTGGCAATGAATTGAATGTTTCATTGGGAGACAAAACAGGGGCAACATTTACGATCACCAATACTTTGGGACAACAAGTTGGTAAAGGGGAACTATCTGATAGCTCGATTGACGTAAGTAAGTTAGGTACAGGAATTTATTTAATTGAATTAAAAGGTTCTCAAAAAACAATCACGAAGAAGTTCATTAAAAAATAAACTGATTCTAAATTTTAAAAAGCCTCGCAATTGCGGGGCTTTTTTTGTGTCTACATGCACAAAAACTAATTAAATTTGTAACATGTCTGAAACGCCTACATACCGAAAAATTATCCATATTGATATGGATGCTTTCTATGCGTCGGTAGAACAGATGGATAATCCTGCTTTGCGCGGAAAACCTGTGGCTGTGGGCGGATCAGAAAATAGAGGAGTGGTTTCGGCGGCAAGTTATGAAGCACGTAAATTTGGTGTCAGAAGTGCCATTAGCGGTGTTTTGGCTAAAAAATATTGTCCGGAAATCATTTTTGTACGACCACGTTTTGACCGTTACAAAGAGATTTCAAGTAAAATTCATTCTATTTTTCACGAATATACAGATTTGGTTGAGCCACTTTCGCTTGACGAAGCTTATCTTGATGTGACTCAAAATAAAAAAGGAAATCCAAGCGCGAGTTTATTAGCTCAGGAAATCAGGTTACGAATTTTGAATGAAGTTGGTCTTACGGCCTCAGCCGGAATTTCGGTCAATAAATTTGTTGCCAAAATTGCTAGTGACATTAACAAACCAAACGGACAGAAAACGGTAAATCCTGATGAGATTTTATCTTTTTTGGAAGAATTGCCAATTCGGAAGTTTTATGGTGTTGGAAAAGTTACGACCGAAAAAATGTATCAATTGGGAATTTTTACCGGACTTGATCTCAAAGGCAAATCTTTGGAATTCCTTGAAAAGCATTTTGGAAAATCCGGAGGTTTCTATTATAAAGTAGTGCGTGGCATTCATAACAGTGAGGTAAAACCTTTTCGAATTACCAAATCGGTAGCGGCAGAACATACTTTTGATGTGAATTTATCTTCAGAAATTTTCATGTTGGAACAATTGGACAGAATCGCTACTTCATTAGAAAGAAGATTAAAAAAGCATAAGATTTCAGGCAAAACAGTAACATTAAAAATCAAATACAGTGATTTTACACAACAAACACGTAGTAAAACCCTGCCTTATTTTATTTCGGACAAAAGTCTGATACTTGAGACAGTTGAGGAATTATTATATCAGGAACGTATGAAGGATTCTGTCCGCCTGCTCGGTATATCGCTCAATAACCTGAATACAGAAGAGAAGAAAGCAGTTGTGGTTCAGTTAAAATTTGCATTTTAATCAATATAAACAATAGTTAAATAC
>SEBM01000740.1 GCA_004296145.1 Flavobacterium sp. | reverse complement strand
TTATATAAACACTAAAAGTGATTGATCTATAAAAACACGATGAAACTTATTTTATTCCAGAATTTTATTTTTTACCTCTTTACTGTAGTTTCTTCCAATCGGAATAGTGTAAGATTGAATCTGAATGCGGTTTCCTTCTATAGATTTTACCTTATTTAGTGCAATTACGTAGGATTTGTGAATGCGTAAAAAACGATCTGAAGGCAATTCTTCAGACAGAGAAGTCAAGGATTTGTGCGTAATGTAGGTTTTGTCGGGAGTGACTACTTTTATGTATTCTTTCATTCCTTCAACAAATAAAATTTCCTCGATATTAATTTTCATCATCTTTTTGTCGACTTTGATGAAAATATGCGAATCACCTTTTGAGGTTTCTACTTTTATATTGTTTTTAAGATTGAATTCGGTTGTGATTTTATTAATGCATTTTATAAACCTTGGCAGCGGAATTGGTTTTACCAAATAATCCAGAACATCAAGATCGTAACTTTCAGCTGCAAATTCCCTAAAGGCAGTTGTAATAATAACTTTGGTTTTGTTTTCGATGAGACTAATTAATTCAAAACCAGTCATCATAGGCATATTGATGTCTAAAAAGACGGCATCTACAGGAGTGCTGTTTATAAAATCTAGCGCTTCAAGAGAATTGTTAAATGTGGCTATAACTTCGAAGTCAGTAAAATTGGTAAAATAATTTTGCAGGACTTTGATCGCTAAAGGCTCATCATCAATCAATACACATTTAATTTTCATTACGAATTGGTATTTGCAAACGGATTATATAGTAGTTAAGCTTTGTTTTTTGTTTTAAGCTGAAATTATTCTTGTAAATTAATTTTAATCTCTTTTTGGTATTCGTTAATCCGATACCTTTTTTTAGAGTTAGATTTTGTGAAATTACAAAATTATTTAGGATTTCAAAATCTAACATATTATTATCGATAACTTTACAATTGATCTTGATTTTTAAGTTTTTATTGTTTAAGCCTCCATGTTTAAAGGCATTTTCGACCAATGAAATAAATATCAGCGGAGGAACTACAACTTCTTCAATATCAGATTCCAGATTTATGGTAACTTCTACATTCTCAAATCGCAATTTTTCTATTTCGATATAATTCTGTATGTAATCTATTTCTTTTATCAACGGAACAAATTTGGTTCCTTTTACATCATATAATACATACTCCATTAGGTTGGATAATTTGATAATTACATCCGGAACTTTATTAGATGATTCTAATGATAATGCGTAAAGATTATTTAAGGTATTAAAGAAAAAATGTGGCTGAATCTGGTTTTCAAGATATTTTAGTTTGATTTTAAACTGATTTTCTCTCAAAGATCTGTTTCTTTCTCTTTCTCTTAGCCAGGTCAGCGTCAGGTATACAGAAGACGCCATTGCCAAAACGTATAATTCTCCAATGCAAACAGCTACTATATGATTGATTTCAAAAGGATGATATTCCCGATTTGCTTCCGGCCAGATATTTTCTGAGATAATATAATAGGTAAGTGCTGTTTTTAATAAATAGATTCCGAAAAGGCTTAAAATTAATGCAAATGTATATTGAATGTATTTCTGTTTTAAGACAAATCTTGGAACTAAAATGAATAAATTAAAATACACCAAAGGAATGTGTAATGAAAATTCAATAAGATTTGATTTGAAAGAATAGGGATAATCATTAAAGTAGGCTCCCCA
>SEBM01000739.1 GCA_004296145.1 Flavobacterium sp. | reverse complement strand
CCAAACACTTATTCAACGATGCAAACCAGCTTCTGCAGGAGATCATTGACAAAACTGGCTTGCCCATATCTTTTGCACTGGCTTCAAATAGAATTATATGCGGAGTGAGGTGAGTAGGATATTGGGGGATATATGTGGTGAAATCAAATCTTCCCCAGGCCGGTGCTCCTGCATCTGTAGTGGCATGGCCTTCAGCAAGAATATTATGCCCATCTTCAATTGTATAAGAAAAGCTCGCTTCAAAAATCTGGGCTTCTCCCTGCACTCTCACACTGTCACCTTCCCGATTGATGGTTACAAATCGAAAGCGCTCATTCTGGAAAGGCCCTTTTTTTACAATGAGGGGTTTTAGGGTCATTCCTTTTTGTAGATATTTTAGGATTTTTCCTTTTTTTTGAAATGACTTTAATTCCTATTTATTTTCTTGTATTAGTATGAGGTTCTCGTGAACGTAGAATTCGCGCAAGTTATTTGATTTCTATCTATACTTTTTTAGGGTCAATTTTTATGTTTTTTAATATGTTATACCTTTATTCAAAAACAGGGACAACTGATTATGAGTTATTATTAACATTACAATTTTCAGAAGAAGATCAAAAATTTTTATGAATAACTTTTTTTATTTCTTTTGCGGCTAAAATACCTCTTTTTCCTTTACATATTTGATTACCAGAAGCTCACGTTGAAGCACCTACTTTGGGTTCAGTTCTTTTAGCAGTTCTTATTTTGAAATTAGGGACATATGCTTTAATTAGATTTTCACTTCCTTTATTTCCAGAAGGTACTGTATATTTTACTCCTTTTGTTTCAACCTTTGCTGTTATGGGAGTTTTATATACTTGTTTAACTGCTATACGTCAAATTGATTTGAAAAAAATTATTGCGTATTCTTCAGTAGGGCATATGAATATCGTATTGTTAGGTATTATGGCAGGAACTGTTGAAGGACTTCAAGGGGCAATTTTTCAAATGTTGAGTCATGGAGTTGTTTCAGGAGCACTTTTTTTTGCAGTAGGTACTATTTATGAAAGATATAGTGTTCGTTCATTGAAATATTTTGGTGGATTAGCGTATTTTTATCCATTATTTGCTATAGTTTTCTTAACTTTTTCAATGGCAAATATTAGTTTTCCTCTTACAAGTAGTTTTGTGGGAGAATTTTTAATTTTTATGGGAGTTTATCAACAAAGTTTTTGAGCAACTTTTTTTGCTTCAACAAGTATGGTTTTAGGGGCTGTTTATACTCTTTGAACATATAATCGTCTTTTTTATGGAAATGTACGTGTAATGTCATTGTCATTATTTAAAGATTTAGATCGCAAAGAAGTAGCACTTTTCAGTATTTTACTTTTTATGTTATTTTTAATGGGGATTTGATCATATCTCTTTTTAGATACGATGTTAGTAGATTCTATTAATCTTTTAGAACATGCTAAAGGTGGTCGTGTTTAAAGGCTTTCGATTTTTGAAAGCTTCATACGTATTGTTATGTGCCTGAATTAAAATCTTAGGGCGTTTTTGTTAATTTTTATTGTTTTTAAATGTAATTTTGAATTTATGGTAGAATTAATTATAATGTTTAAAAAAGGTTTGATCAAAAAGGGCAGGTTTTACATAAGATTTGGTTAAAAATCTTAAAAGCAAAAAGTTTGTGTCAGTTTTATTATTATAAGGTGAACTTATAAAGTTATTTATTTTTTTATTACC
>SEBM01000738.1 GCA_004296145.1 Flavobacterium sp. | reverse complement strand
CATATTATTTTATTAAACATTGATGAGTCCTAAAGTAATTGATCTTTTTACGAGAGCGGCAATATTATTAACCTGAAGTTTATTAAAAATGTTTTTGCGGTGTGTCTCTACAGTGTGTTTGCTGATGCAGAGTTTTTCTGCAATTTCGTCAGTTGTAAAGCCTTTGCTTATAAAATTAATGATTTCCTTTTCCCTTTTACTGACAATACTTTTATTAAAATCATATTTTTCTGCTGTCTGAAAATCTTTGTGAAAAATTTTTTCATTGTGCCATACTATTTTTTTGATGCTTTCAATCAGTAATTCAGAATCTGTATCTTTAAGCAAGTAGCCATCTACGTCTGCAGCAGATATCATATTGGAGTAAGAACTCATTACCATTATTTTTATAGAAGGATACGCTTGACGCACCATTTTAGAAAGTTCAATCCCGTTGATTTCGGGCATTGAAATATCTGTAATTAGTAGATCTGGTTCCTGAAGTTTTATATTCTTTATTAAATCAGAGTAATTATTATAAGCATGTATTATTTCAAAATTTTCATCTTGTTCCAAAAGCATTTTCAGACCTTTCAGGAAAATGAGGTGATCATCAATAATTGCGATTTTTATGGTGCTTTTCATAATTTTAGTTCAATAATTATAGAGGTTCCTTTATTTGAATCAGATTGAATGTCAATTTCTCCTGATATGGTCTGTAATCTTTCCTGAACGTTTTTCAATCCCACACCTTTTTTATCAGTGCTAAAGCCAATTCCATTATCGGTGATGATGATATTAAGATCATTAAAATGTCTGTTAATTGATAATTCTACTTCCGATGCTTTTGCGTGCTTAGAAATATTATTCAGCAATTCCTGTAAAATTCTGTAGATATTTATCTTATTTATTTCGCTTAAATCATCCAGTGCGTCTTCCGGATAAATATGAGCTTCAAAACTGAATTCATTCCTTTTGCGGTAATTTAACTCCAAATCTAATAAAAGATTTTTAAGGTTTTTGTCCGTGAGATTATTAATGCTCAGATTATGCGAAATCTGCCTTATTTCCTGAAATACATCGGAAAGATTTTCCTGAATTTTTTCTAAATTTTTATTGTTAAGATCAAGATTCTCTTTAGCCAATAGTAATTTTATACCTGCTAAATCTCCGGCAACCCCATCGTGCAAATCTTTGGCGATTCTGTTTCGCTCAAAGTCCTGTCCTTTTATAAGAGCGCTCATTTCATTGAGTTTCTGATCTTGTAAAAGTTTTTCTGTTTCCTGTTGATGATTGATGTTTTCTTGATGTCTCAGTTTTTTCTGAAACTGAGATCTTTTGTATCCAAAATATAAAAAACCGCTCAATGTTAAAATGCATAAAAGTGAAGTGACAATGATCAATTTACTCTTTTTCTCTTGCAATTCTTTTTGCTGATTGAGCAATTTGATCTGATTATTTTTCTTATCAACCTCATATTTAGTAACAATTTCATTGATTTTCTTAGTTTTTTCTATGGTGAAAACACTGTCGTTGAGTTGGTTGTAAATTTTTTGGTAGCGATAAGCTTCTTTGTAGTCTCCGCTTTTTTCAAGAACATTATTTAGGTCATCCATCAAAGAAATTCTGTAGTCTAAAGGTATTTCAGGATTTTTTGTAATTTTTTCTGCTTTTAAATAAAAGTTTATTGCTTCAGAATACTGACCTTTTTTGTAATAATAACCTCCTAAAT
>SEBM01000003.1 GCA_004296145.1 Flavobacterium sp. | reverse complement strand
AACTAATATTCACCCTTTAAAAATTAATCTAATGAAAAACAAACATTTTTATTTGTTAGCATTCCTGTTCCTTGCTTTGTGCAGCTGTAAAAAAGCTGATTATGCCACTTCTGAAGAATCTTCAGATATTGTTGTTGCTACTACTGATGAAGTTATACCCGATTTTGATGATTCTGATACCAATACAGAAAGTTACGCCGAAGTCGAAGAGAACCCTTTTGAATCACCAATAAAAGAGCCACTTTCTACTTTTTCTATAGATGTAGATAATGCTTCTTATACCAATATCAGACGTTTTATAAACGAAGGACAAAAAGTACCGAAAGACGCTGTGCGTGTCGAAGAAATGATGAATTTCTTTAAGTATAAATATCCGCAGCCTGATGGTCAGCATCCGTTTTCTATAAATACAGAATATAGTGATTGTCCGTGGAATAAAAACAGCCGATTGCTTAGAATCGGATTACAGGGAAAAGATATTCCTATGACGAATTTACCCGCTTCAAATTTGGTTTTTTTAATAGATGTTTCAGGGTCTATGGATGATTCTAATAAACTTCCGTTATTAAAAGAATCAATGAAAATTTTGGTAAAAGAACTTAGAAGTAAAGACAGAGTTTCCATTGTAGTTTATGCAGGAAGCGCAGGTGTGGTTTTAGAACCAACTTCAGGAGATGATAAAGAGGAGATTATGGATGCTTTTGATGAACTTCATGCGGGCGGAAGCACTGCCGGCGGAGAAGGAATTGAACTGGCTTATAAACTGGCAGAAGAGAATTTTATCAAAGAAGGAAATAACAGAGTTGTTATTGCAACCGACGGTGATTTTAATGTTGGAGCATCTTCTGACGGCGATATGGAAAAACTGATTGAGCAAAAAAGAAAGTCTGGCGTGTTTTTGACTGTTTTAGGTTTTGGAATGGGCAATTACAAAGACAGCAAAATGGAAATCCTGGCTGATAAAGGAAATGGAAATTATGCTTATATCGATAACATTCAGGAAGCAAATCGTTTTTTAGGAAAAGAGTTTAAAGGTTCGATGTTTGCCATTGCTAAAGATGTTAAAATTCAGATCGAATTTAATCCAAAACATGTTCAGGCCTATCGATTGATTGGTTATGAAAACCGCAAATTAAAAGCAGAAGATTTTAAAAATGATGCGATTGATGCCGGAGAATTAGGGAGCGGGCACACTGTTACCGCTTTGTATGAAGTAATTCCGACCGGAGTTGACAGCGATTATGTTCCGTCTGATTTAAAATATACCAAAACAAAAGCTGATGATTCGAATTATAATGAAGAACTGGCAACGATTAAATTTAGATACAAAAAGCCTGATGGTGAAAGAAGCATAGAAATGGTAGATGTAATTGCAGATAGAATAACACCTTTGGAAAGAACTTCTGCCGATTTTAAATTTACCGGTGCAGTTGCCTGGTTCGGACTAAAACTAAAAGAATCAAAATATATCAGTAATACTTCTGGCGATGATATAAAAAGACTGGCAAAATCTGGCCTTGCGTATGATGATGAAGGTTACAGAGCAGAATTTATCCGTCTTGTAGAAGCAGTGAATTAATCCTTAAATTTCAAAAAAATAAAATCCCAAATTCCAATTTGATAATTTTGGAATTTGGGATTTCTTATTTAAAATTGAAAATTTTTATTTGACTTCTTTAATTGTTGTAGCATCAATCCAGCCTTCTGTTCCGTCTGTTAATTCTATTTTTTTCCAGCTTCCAACAATTTCTTTAACATACACTTTTGCTCCTTCATGCAATAAAATAATAGCAGAACCTGCTTTTTGTGGTTCGCTGCGGACTTCACTTATTTCGGCAAAAACAATGGCCGGACGATCATTATCAAAATGGTCTTTTTCAGACATTCCGGCTGCCACGCTTAGAAGCAACGCCACCAAAAGAATAAACATTCCGATAAAATAAATTCTTTTTGAAAGTGTAAGCTGTGAAAAATAATAACCAATAAAACAAAGTAAAAAAACAAAGGCAATTCCAACAGAAATCTTTGCCCATGTATTGTAATGAAAAATTCCGGTAAAGTTCTGGATCAGTTTTGCAAACCCTACTTTTGGAACTTCTTTTATTTCATCGATTGTTAGTTTTTTGGCAAATTTTAAATTGTTTAATGTTTCTGTATCATGAGGTTTTAAAACTAAAGCTTTCTCATAATTATAAATAGAAGGCGCGACTTTATTTAATTTATAATAACTGTTTCCCAGATTAAAATACAATTCAGCCGACTGTTGTTTGTCTTCTTTTATAATGCCTTCATAAACATTAATAGCTTGTTGATATTCTCCATTTTTATACAAAGTATTTCCTTTTTCAAAGCTGCTCTGAGCAAAGAAAACCTGTGAGATTAATAGAAAGAGATATAATATGTTTTTCATTTTTCTTAGATATAATAAGAATTTCAACTTTGCGGTTAAAGCAATATTAAACAATCTGTTTTTCCAATTCAGAAATAATTACAACTGCTTTGTCGTAATCCTGTTGTATAGACGCACTTGATGCCGGAGCATATCTTGCAAATTCGCAATTTTCTGTTAGTGTAATAAAACTCTGAACCGATTCCGGATTTGCTTTTCTTGATAAAAGTAATTCGCGAATATTGTCTTTACTCATTTCTGAAGTTTCAATATGCAGTTTTGCTTTTAAGAAATTGTGCATTGCTTTTTCCAGTGCGATATAAAATGGCTCTTTGTTATTAAGCTGTTTTTTGGCTTCAGATAAATATTTTTTGGCCAGTTTATTATTCATCTTAATTCTGTTGCCAGTCACATCACCATCAATTGCTTCTTTTTTCTTTTTAGCCAAAATGATTATCGGCAGAATAATGAAAGGAGCAAACAATAAAGCATAATACAAATTAGATCCGTAAAAATCGTCTTTGGCAATACTTACTAATGTTGTTTTTAACTTAACATATTTGAATTGTTCTGTTTTTGAAATCACATTTTTAGATGCGCTGGCTGTAGTGTTGGCTTCAGCCTGCATTGGACCATCAAGAACATCAATCATGATTTCCTGAGAGGTAATCGTTTTATAAGAACCAGTATTCAAATCAAAATAAGAAAACTGCATTGGCTTAATAGCATATTTTCCTTTGTATTGCGGAATGATGGTATACTTGTCTGAAATCCTTCCTGACATTCCGGACAAAGAAGTAGTTACTTTTTCGTCGTGAACCGGATCATACATTTCAAGTGCATTTGGCACAACCGGTTTTGGTAAAGTAAACAGTTTCATGTTTCCTGCTCCTGTTGCACTTACAACCAAATCCAGGCTTTCACCGCTTTTCAAAGTTGTTTTGGTTGGCGTTACAGTAAATGTAAACTTTCCAACGGCACCGCTAAAACCTTCGGGTTTACTTCCTTCAGGAAGAGCTCTTACGTTTATTGTTTTGGTTCCGGTTGTAACAATTTTATTATCATCAGAAAGGATCATTTGTCCAAACATATCACGACGATTTGTTGGCAGCTGAACACCTATGTCTAACGAAAGTGGTTCAATAGTAAGTTTTCCTGATTTCTGAGGGTATAAAATGGTTTTTTTCAGGATAACATAATAACATCTCTGTCCCTGAAAACTTCCTTCTTCACTTACCAATTGTTTAATTTCAATATTTTGGTTCCAGAAGTCATTGTATTTTGGTTTTGCCAATTCTTTAAAACCGGTTACACCAATATTATTATAATACAATTTGTAGACCACAGTAATTGGTTCGTTCAGGTACGGATTTGTTTTTGAAACCTCTGCAACAAGATTAAGCGTTTCATTTCCTGCGCCCTGAGGTCTGTCGTTTGGATCTCTTTCTTCTGCAACGGCGTTGGTAACAACAATTTTTATAGGCGAGGTTTTATAAACCTGCCCATTAAATTCAATCGAAGCCTGTTTGATCATAACCGTTCCTTTATGAGCCGGCTGTAAGATATAAGAATATATTTTTTGAAAAGAGCTTCTCCCGTTTATCCAGGATTGACTTACCTGCTGACTTGGTCCGGCAACAACTCTGAATCCGTCAAAAGAAGGCTGGTCAAAATTGTCTCCATCAACATTCATGATAAAGTCAATTCGAAGTCTTTCATTTAGTCCAAGCGTATTTTTGCTGACTCTGGCTTCAAACTGAACCTGAGCCAAAAGCCCTTGAAAAGTGAATAGTAATAGAATTAAATATCTTTTCATTAATTGTTTAATCGTTTTTTAAGGTTTGACTAAAAACTACCAGTCTTTTTCTGTTTTTCTAGGGCTTCCTTTTACTTTTTGAGCATTAACTTTATCCTGAATTTTCTTTTCCTCGTTATTTACCGCATCTAATAAATTCTGAACACGATCTTTTGATATTCCGCCCGGAGTTGGTTTTGGCTGCCCGTTGTTGTCTGACTTATCGTCTTTCTTCGGATCATTTTTACCATCTTTTTTATCCTTGTCCTTATCGCCTTTATCGTCTTTTTTATCTTTGTCCTTATCCTTGTTTTTATCTTTATCCTTGTCTTTGTCTTTATTTTTATCCTTGTCCTTATCTTTATTTTTGTCTTTGTTTTTATCGTTTTTCGGAGGATTTTCTTTTAGTTTTTGTTTTGCATAAGCATAATTGTAACGCGTTTCATCATCTGTAGGATCATTACGCAAAGCCTGTTTGTAAGCTTCTACGGCCTGCGTATAATCTTTCTCTTTCATTAAGACATTTCCAAGATTATGAAAAGCTTTATGTTTATCAGGTCTGGTTTTTGCATTTTTTATTGCTTTCGCGTAAGCAAGCTTAGCTTCAGAAACCTGATTCTGTCTGTAAATTGTATTTCCTAAATTATAAGAAGCTATACCGCGTCTTGGAAATTTAGATTCCGAAATTCTGTAATTTGCCTCAGCATCAACAAATTTATTCTGCTTATATTCTTCATTCCCTTCAGGCAATGTCTTGTCTTTCTGCTGTGCAGAAACCGCCAGAGAAACCGTTAGTAAAATATAAAGAAGTAAATTTTTCATTCTAATTTTTTTATTTTTTGTCCTGAATCTTAACAGCAACAATTATTTCTTTTCGTTAAATAAATTCAACTCTTTTATCCAGTTTGTTTTTCTTTCTAAAAGGAAAATATCCAAAAACAATAATAGAAAAGCAAAGCCAATAAACCATTGAAACTGTGACTGAAAATCGGCCATTTGTGTTGCCTCAAATTCTGTTTTCTGAATGTTGTTTAGCGCATTTTTTACATATTCTAAAACTTCTTTCGTATTTCCGCCATATACATAACCACCTTTGGTAGCTTTTGCAATAGTTTTTAACCCTTCCTGATTTAGTTTTGTAATTACGGTCTGGCCATTTTGGTCTTTTTGGTAATTTTTTATAACACCATTTTCCTTTAACGGAATTGTTCCTCCTTTTTCAGTTCCGATACCAATAGTAATGATTTTCATTCCCAGTTTATTGGCTTCTTCAGCGGCTGCAGAAGCACCTTCAGAATGGTCTTCACCGTCAGAAATCAGAATTAATAACTTACTTGTTTTGCTTTTTTCATCAAAATAAGTAGACGACAATCTGATAGCTTCGTCAAGCGAAGTTCCTTGTGATGAAACCATATCCGGAGTCATACTTTGCAGGAACATTTTTGCAACGCTGTAATCTGTTGTAATTGGCAAAACTGGGAAAGCACTTCCTGCGTAAGCTACAATTCCGATTCTGTCACTACCTAACTGATTGATGATTTGCGAAACCAATTGTTTACTTTTTTCTAAACGACTTGGTGCCACATCTTCAGCAAGCATACTTTTAGAAACGTCAACGGCAAAAACGATATCAATACCTTCGCGTTTTACGGTTTCCATTTTAGTTCCAATCTTTGGGTTTACCAATCCGATAATTAAGCAGGCAAGAGCCAGAAGAATGATGGATAATTTTAAAACCGGTTTAAAAACAGAACGATCAGGGCTCAGTCTTTTTACCATTTCGAGATCCCCAAATTCACGTTGCTTTTTTCTTTTCCAATACATATTGAAAAGAAAAATACACACCACAATTGGGAGTAAGAATAAAAGGTATAAATATTTTTTTTCGTCTAATTCCATTTTTTAATTCTAGTTTTCAGTTTTCGGTCGCAGTTTTCAGCTGTAAACTGATTACTGAGACTGAGACTAAAATATTAAATAAAGCTTCTGTAAACTGTATTTCTTAAACCAACCTCTAATAGTAACAAAAATGCTGCGAGCAGAACAAAAAATCTGTATTTCTCGTCGTAATCGTAGAATTTTAATTCCTGGATTTCGGTCGTTTCTAATTTGTTAATCGAGTTGTATATTTGGGCTAATCTATCATTACTCGTTGCTCTAAAATACGTTCCGTCTGTTTTTCGGGCAATACTTTTCATTAATTGCTCGTCGATTTCTACTTTTTGCATTTTGAATAAAAAACCTCCATTTGGTGCGTATGCATAAGGAGATGCTGCCATTCCGTTAGTTCCAAGACCGATAGTATATACTTTTATGCCGTATTGTTTGGCAATGTCTGCTGCAGTTTCCGGTTCAATAAAACCGGCATTATTTACACCATCAGTAAGTAATATAATTACACGGCTTTTTGCCTTACTGTCTTTTAATCTGTTTACTGCAGTTGCCAATCCCATTCCAATTCCGGTTCCGTCCTGCAGCGTTGTATCGTATTTAATTCCTTTTATAGCTTCAAGAATAATAGCTTTATCACTTGTAACCGGTGTTTTGGTATAAGCTTCAGAAGCATATAAAACCAATCCGATTCTGTCGTTTGGTCTTTCTTCAACAAATTCTGCTGCCACTTTTTTTAGCGCTTCCATACGGTTGGGCTTCAAATCTTTTGCCAGCATACTTCCAGAAACGTCAATTGCAATCACAATATCAATTCCCTTTGTCGTTTTTGTCTGGTTACTGATATCGACAGTTCTTGGTCGTGCCAAAGCAATAATTAGCGACGATAAAGCAATAACCCTGAAAACATATAAACACGGCTTTAATTTTACAAGTAGTGATTCACTATTTTTAAAACCTTGCGTTGAACTCATTTTTAAGGTAGCCGACTGCTGGTTGCGTTTTAATAAAAACCAAATGATTGCAATTGGAATTAGTAAAAACAACCAGAAAAATTCCGGATTTAAAAAAGTTATTTTACTCATTAGTTACTTGCTTTTCTAAGTTCAACAGAATTTAAAACTCGGGTTGTGATGTCATTTGCATACGTATCACCTTCTTCGTGCAAGATTACAATTTGTTGTAATCCCTGATCTTGTTTAAAAAGCAAAATTTCGTAATAAGCTTTTGTACTTGTTTTGTTAACAGGATTTATAATGGTCATTGTTCCATAACCTTTTAATCCCTGAACACCTTCATTAGTTTGAAAATCTTCTTGTTTTACAATTAAGTTATGGCCGCCCTGAGCTTCTATTATTTTTAAAGAACCTTCTAGTGCTTTTGCCAAATCAATTTCGACAGGATTTTTAAATTTACTGGTAGAAACTGCGATATAGAAATTGTCAATCATACTTCCGTATTCAAAAAGCTGCATTTCCTTGATCAGGGCCATCGTCTCTTTTGGAAGCACTTTTTGCGTATCCATACGTTTCAGTACTTTTGGTGTTTCTATTAAAATACCAGGATTTCCGTACTCGCTTTTTACCCATTCTCCTTCTAATAATTCTTTAGTAGGATGACCAATAATATTGTCTTTTACATAAGTGAAACCTTTTGTTATGATAAAGAAAGTTGTTGTTCCTAATAACAATAAGAAAACAGTTCCAACAGTAATAGCAATACGTTTGTTGCGTTTTTTTAGTAACTGAAGTTTGATTTGTTTTTGTCTCTGAGCTTCGTTCAATAATTCATCTTCTTCATTAGGAACTTCCGTTGGGATTGCATTATCAAACGTTAAGATTACTTTCTGAATTTTATTTCGGTCTTCCGTAATTTCAAAATCCAAAGGTTTAGATTTTGCGAATTTTACTAAATCGGCCTGACGCAAAACACGTTCTAAGTTCTCCACAATTTCCGGAGTAAGTGCCATTTTCTTTTTTGTAGTAGCAGTTCTGATTGCCTGAATCAACTCAGAAGTGGTACTTTCCATAGCTGGAATATGAATTGCTTCTTCGATATAGTTTCTTGCAATATCAGTCAATTCACTGTAATATTCTTTTATTTCACCTTTTTGCCAAAGTTCTTTTTTCTCCAGGTTGTTTAACAAACTTGTTGCTTTTTCGATAGGTGTTTTATAAACTTCTTCTTCGATTTTTTTCTGCTGACGTTTTTTAACGAACCAGTAAACAAAAACACCAATTGCGATGATTAAAACTGCAATTAAAACATAAATCCACCAATTGCCAATACCGCTTTCAACAGCAGTGATGTCTTTGATATCGTACATTTTCTGTTGTAAAGTATCTACTTTTACATTCGCAACTTCAACAGTGATAATATCTGATAAGAAAGGTTTTTTATCAATTAAAATTTTGACTGGCGGAATTGTAAATCTTCCTGAATCAAATTGAGTTAAGCCATATTTTTTGATAAGTTCATAAGTGTCATTTTTCTTAACCGTATCAATCGGATAAGACTGAATAACCTCTAAAGATCCCAGTGTTTTCGGATTAGGAAAAACTACTTTAGATTTTGAGCTCACAACCGTTTTTAGCGTTAGCTTAAATTCGGCTCCAATTTTATTTTTTGTAGTATCAATACTGGTTTCAACCTGTTTGCTTTGAGCAAATACAGCCGAAGAGAGTAAAAATAAAAATATGTAAAACTTTAATTTCATTTGATTTTTTGATTTCAGATTTTATTCTAAAATGAATGCTTAAAAATGGAAAACAAATGGCACAGATTTAAGCGGATTTTTGTTTGTGTGTGCAGAATCGACTTTCAAAAAATCTAAAATCTAAATTCTGCAACCTAAAATTATATTTATCTCGACTTGAAATAGCCTAGTAATTTAGTAACGTAATTTTCATCAACTCTGGTATTTACAACACCAGCACCCGATTTACTGAAAGTTTCCTTGAAATAATTAACTCTTTCGTGATAATGTTTTTCGTAATTCATTCGTACTGATTTCGATCCCGTGTCAACCAATTGTGTTTTTCCGGTTTCAGCATCAAGCATGGTTACCATTCCTAAATTTGGAATTTTTTCTTCGCGAATGTCATACACGCGAACACCTGTTAGATCATGTTTTTTTGAAGCAATTTTCAGTGTTTGCTCATAATTTTCAGACATGAAATCTGAAATCATAAAAACAATGGCTTTCTTTTTTTGCGTTCCCGATAAAAACTTCAAAGCCTGTCCAATATCTGTTTTTTGACTTTTTGGTTCAAATTCGATCAATTCACGAATGATTCTCAAAACGTGAGAACGCCCTTTTTTTGGCGGAATATATAATTCGACATTATCAGAAAATAATATCAATCCGATTTTGTCATTATTTTGTGTAGCCGAAAAAGCCATTGTTGCCGCAATTTCGGTGACAATGTCTTTCTTAAACTGGTTTTTTGAACCAAAACTTTCAGAACCCGAAATGTCAACCATCAAAACCATGGTCAATTCGCGTTCTTCTTCAAAAACTTTTACGTGAGCTTCGTTATAGCGCGCCGTCACATTCCAATCAATGTTACGGATATCATCACCATATTGGTATTGACGCACCTCGCTAAAAGTCATACCCCGTCCTTTAAAAGAAGAATGATATTCTCCAGAAAAGATATGATTACTCAGTCTTTTGGTTTTGATTTCTATTTTCCGTACTTTTTTTAAAAGCTCTTTTGTATCCATTTTTTCGGATTGCAGATTTTAGACTTTAGATTTTAGATTATTTTTTAGAGCTTTAATTTAAATCTAAAATCAAAACTCTAAAATCTAAAATTTTTTAAGGTACCTCAATCTCGTTTACGATTTTGTTGATAATGTCTACAGAAGTTATGTTTTCGGCTTCGGCCTCATATGTTATCCCAATTCTGTGACGTAAAACATCATGTACAACTGCACGGACATCTTCTGGAATTACATAACCACGACGTTTGATGAAAGCGTAACATTTTGCAGCATTTGCTAAATTGATACTTCCACGTGGTGATGCTCCAAAACTAATAAGAGGTTTTAAGTCTGCCAGTTTGTATTTCTCCGGATAACGGGTAGCAAAGATGATATCTAAGATATATTTTTCGATTTTTTCGTCCATATAAACTTCGCGGACAGCTTCCTGCGCACGCAAAATCTGATCTACAGAAACAACCGGGTTTACTTTTTCATAACTACCTTTCAGGTTTTGACGAATTACAAAACGCTCTTCATCAATTTTTGGGTAATCAATTACCGTTTTTAACATAAAACGGTCAACCTGAGCTTCAGGAAGTTGGTATGTTCCTTCTTGTTCTACCGGGTTTTGAGTTGCTAAAACCAAAAACGGACGGTCTAGTTTGAATGTAGTATCACCAATCGTAACTTGTTTCTCCTGCATCGCCTCCAAAAGTGCAGATTGTACTTTTGCAGGAGCACGGTTAATCTCATCGGCAAGTACGAAGTTGGCAAAAACAGGTCCTTTTTTTATTGAAAATTCATTTGCTTTGATGTTGTAAATCATTGTTCCGACAACATCAGCAGGCAATAAATCCGGTGTAAACTGAATACGGCTGAAAGAACCCTGCACCGCTTGTGATAAAGTATTAATTGCTAAAGTTTTGGCAAGTCCCGGAACACCTTCCAATAAAATATGCCCTTGTCCTAAAAGCCCGATTAATAAACGTTCGACCATGTGTTTCTGGCCCACAATAACTTTGTTCATTTCCATTGTAAGAAGGTCTATAAAAGCACTTTCTCTCTCAATTTTTTCATTGATCGCTCTTATGTCTAAAGTCGTTGTATTTTCTTCCATATAAATATTTTTAAAACCTTTTTGAAACGTTGATTTTTAAGCCAAACTTTTGAGAGTGCAAATTGAATATTTTTTGAGAAGTAAGATGTTAAAGAATGGTTAAAACTTCGACCAAACACCTAATTTTAAGGACGAATTGTGAATCTATTTTTATATTTTTAAGAACTTTGGTGATTATGTTTTATAAAAGCATAATTAATACCAAAAATAACATAATACTACCATGAGCAAAACAGCATTATCGCCTATTATTTCGGGCACTATGAATTGGGGTGTCTGGGATAAAAATCTTACGCCTAAAGAAATGGAACACACGATACAAGTCTGTATCGAAAATAAAATCACCACTTTTGATCACGCAGATATTTACGGATCGTATACCACAGAAGCCGATTTTGGAAAAGCTTTTCAGGCGAGTAAAATTGATCGCGAAAAATTACAATTAATTACCAAGTGTGGTATCCAGATGATTGCCGAAAACAGACCCGAAAACAAAATTAAACATTACGAATATTCTAAAGAATATATTGTTTGGTCTGTTGAAGAATCTTTAAAAAAATTAAAAACAGATTATGTTGATGTTTTTTTATTGCACAGACCAAGCCCTTTAATGCAGGCAGATGAAATTGCTGAGGCAGTTGAGAAATTAAAATCTGAAGGGAAAATTATTGATTTTGGACTTTCTAATTTTACAAGTTCGCAAACCGAATTAATCCGCAGTAAAACAGAAGTAAGTTACAACCAGGTACAATTTTCGGCAACGCATTTTGACCCAATGACCGACGGAAGCCTTGATTATATGCAGACGCACGGAATCAGACCATTGTCATGGAATCCGCTTGGGACTGTTTTTAGAGAAGACACTAAGAAAACACGTCGTCTTAAAAAATTGCTTTCTTCATTGGTTGAAAAATATCATTTTGGTTCCGATACACTTTTGCTTTCCTGGATTTTAAAACATCCGGCAAAAGTTATTCCGATTGCGGGAACAGTAAATATTGCCAGAATTCAATCCCTGATGAAAGCAGTAGAATTAGAAATGGATAAAGAAGACTGGTTTGCCATCTGGACAGAAAGTATGGGTGATGATGTGGCGTAAATTTTTTAGTTTTCAGTCTCAGTTTGCTGTATTCAGTTTAAATGCGATTATAAAATAGTTGACCTCGATTATGGGATTTGAAATGAAAATCATTTGAAATCCTTTAATCTGTGGCAAAAAACAAAATAACAAAATGAAAAAAATAGCTTTAATTACCGGAGCAACAAGCGGAATCGGTAAAGCAACCGCTCAAATATTAGCAAAAAATAATTTTAAAGTTATTATCTGCGGAAGACGTAAAGACCGTTTAGCCGAATTGGAAAAAGAACTTTCTGCTTTTACAGAAGTTCATTCTCTGGCTTTTGATGTTCGTGATAAAAAT
Source organism: Flavobacterium sp. (assembly GCA_004296145.1). Lineage (GTDB taxonomy): Bacteria > Bacteroidota > Bacteroidia > Flavobacteriales > Flavobacteriaceae > Flavobacterium. The sequence goes on along the minus strand of SEBM01000003.1, from coordinate 19,657 downwards.
GATGTTTTTGGAGGAATTAATTCATTGCCTGAAGAATTTTCTGCTATCGATGTTTTGATTAATAATGCAGGAAATGCACATGGTCTGGATCCTATTCAAACGGGAGATTTAGAAGATTGGGACGCTATGATTGATATAAATGTAAAAGGACTTTTATATGTTTCTAAAGCAATAATTCCGAAAATGACAGCCAGAGAATCAGGACATATTATCAATATTGGTTCTACAGCTGCAAAAGAAGTGTATCCAAATGGAAATGTATATTGCGGTAGCAAACATGCTGTTGATGCTATTACAGCTGGAATGCGAATTGACTTAAATCCTTTCGGAATCAGAGTTGGAGGAATTCATCCCGGAATGGTAGCAACAGAATTTAGTGAAGTGCGTTTTAAAGGCGATGCTGACAGAGCTTCAAATGTTTACAAAGGTTTTGATCCATTACAGGCAGAAGATATTGCCGATATTATTCATTTTGTAGTAACAAGACCTTATCATGTAAATATTGCTGATTTGGTTGTAATGAGTACTGCACAGGCATCATCAACAATAGTCAAAAAAAATATTTAAAATAAGTAGAGACGCACGGCAGTGCGTCTTTTTTTTTAATCTAAAATTTGCGGAAATTAGTGTAATTTGTGGCAAACAAAAAACGTACGAATGATCAATAAACGTCTTTTAATCAAAAACTTATTAGCTCATAATGACGAAAGCAGTTTTTATGATAAAAAAAGACAGCTGAACCTTCATACCCGCGAAGGAAAAGGAAAATTCCTGAAACACATTTGTGCACTCTCCAATTCAAATCCGACCAATAACTCTTATATTGTTGTTGGAGTAGAAGACCAGGATAACGAAATTGTTGGTGATGATTTCTTTGATGATAGCCGAATTCAGAATTTGGTTAATGCTTTTTTAGAAAATCCGCCAAAAATTCAATACGAAAATGTTCCGTTTCCAAATCTGCCAAAAGACAAAGTGATCGGTCTGGTTACTATCAAGCCAAAAAACAAGGTATCTTATTTTAAAAAAGGAATTCATACGATTCTTGCGAATAGTGTTTTTGTGAGACGCGGCAGCAATTCGATTCCGATTGAAGGTGAATTTGAAAAGAACTATCAGAATACCGAAACCGTAATCGGTATTGAAAACAGTTCGCGAAACAGTATTCAATATACACTCGATGGTGTGATTGACTTTATGAATTTCAGGCACAAAGATATGTCTCCAAAATACAATGTATTTAAAGAACTATTTGTGATTTGCTGGGCCGGAGTTCCTAAAAAATCAAGGGACAAAACCTTTTTATCTCGTGTTGATATCGAATTGATCAACGAACAAATTAAACTTTTTTATTCGGCTCAGGATGTTGTTACTATTGTGTATGATGACGATAGCTTTACCATAACAGAATATGTTCCGTTGGGACTGAATGATAAAACGAGTTATTATCCTTTGGAGGAACAAATGATTCGTTTTTTTGATAATGGCTATTATAAAATTGACCGAAAAATCCTTTTTCAGCCACCAGAATTCAATAAGAGAATGTTATTTCATATTTACAATTCTAATGTAGCATTGCTTCAGAAACTTCAAAAAGGATTGACTCTTTCTGAACGCGAAATGACTGATTTAGAAAATCTTCCTTCTACTTTTATGATTTGTTATCTGAATGGTTTTGATGATGCCAAGCAAAAGCTAATAGATTCTAAATTGCTTTTAAAACCTTTTGGTCAGGTATATTTATCTTTTAAAGAAGCTTTGAGGATTTTGAGGAAAATGAAATATGATGTTCAGTGAGAAAAGGCACTAAGATTCTAAGTTTCTAAGCTTCTGAGTTTTTTATTGATAGAGTAAATAGTTGCTGATTTTGTCGTACGGAAAAAGAATTTCTTTTGGTCCGTCGGCGTATGAAGCAGCTTCGTATGAATTATAATATAACAGCAAACCTTCATCTGTATAAAAAATATTCTGAGGCAACTGAAATTTATCATTTTCAAACATTAATCCGGTTGCATTGATATTTACTTTTGCCGGAATATTATATTTTGCCCTGAATTCTTTCTCGGCGAAAGCCTGAAATTCTTTTGGGTTTTTGAAAATCTGATCGTTAAAAATTATTTTCCCTGTTTTAGGATTAAATAATAAAGATCGGAAACCCTGATAACCATGCGCGCCTCCGGTAAAAGTGTAATGATCTATTTTTATATTTAAAATCTGATCAGACTGAAATTCGACATTTCCAATAATTTTGGCCTCCCAGCCAAAAGTCTCACTAGGAAATTTTTTATGCATTTCTTCGTAAGAAGCAATAAATGATGATGCTAATACATTGTAATCAGTCGACTTTAATGGTTTTTCTCCAAAATAAACAATGTCTTCTATAACAGAAAATATTTTTTTATTGATGCTGTCAGATATAATTCCGTGCTTTTTTGCAATCGGAACATCAATAGAAACCTGAGGACAATCTTTATCGCAGGGCAAAGTTGTCTTTTTGTCAAATGTTTCATTCTCAAACGAAAGCTCCTTGTTGCAGCTTATGAATGTCAAAAATAAAGAGATTAAAAATATATGTGGTTTCATGTCTGAAAATGTTAATTGTATTAAAAGATGAGGTATAAATGCAGTAAAAATAAATTAAACGGTAAATTTGTAATCTAAAATTACGATTTTTAAAATATAAACGATATGAAATTTAATACAAAAGTAATACATGGTGGTCAGCATCATGATCCAAGTACAGGAGCAGTAATGCCTCCGGTATATCAAACATCAACTTATATTCAGACAAGTCCGGGGCAGCCTTTGGGTGATTACGAATATAGCCGCGCATCAAATCCAACGCGTACAGCTCTGGAAAATGCATTGGCAAGTATTGAAAATGGTACCCGAGGGCTGGCTTTTTCGTCTGGACTTGCTGCTACAGATTGTATCTTAAGATCATTTAAAGCAGGTGACGAAGTAATCGCTATGGATGATTTGTATGGCGGAACGTACAGAATGTTTGCAAGAGTTTATAAAGAATCAGGAATCAAATTTCATTTTGTTGATATGACAGATATTGCAAAATTGAAATCATTGATTAATGAAAACACAAAATTAATCTGGGTTGAAACGCCAACAAACCCATTAATGAAACTGGCAGATATTCAGGAAATTGCAAAAATTACAAAAGAGAAAAAAATCTGGCTGGCAGTAGATAATACTTTTGCTACGCCTTATTTGCAAAAACCTCTTGATTTGGGAGCTGATATCGTAATGCATTCTGCTACAAAATATTTAGGAGGACATTCAGACGTTATTGCTGGAGCTTTGATTGTGAAAGATGAAGCTTTGGGAGAACAATTACACTTTCAGCAATTTGCGACCGGAGCAACTCTTGGACCAATGGATAGTTTTTTAGTTTTAAGAGGAATTAAAACACTTTCTTTAAGAGTGCAAAGACATTGCGAAAACGGAGAAAAAGTAGTTGAATATTTAAGTAAGCATCCAAAAATAAAAACAGTTTATTATCCGGGATTGCCAAACCATCCTTTTCATGAAATTGCCAAAAAACAAATGAAAGCTTTTGGAGGAATGGTTTCTTTTACTTTTAATTCAGGTAAAAAAGAAGATTCGATCGCGTTTTTAGAAAAACTAAAAGTATTTACCTTGGCAGAATCATTAGGAGGAGTAGAGTCATTGGCAAATCATCCTGCATTAATGACACACGCTTCTATTCCTGCAGATAAAAGAGCAGAAGTTGGAATTACTGATGATTTAGTTCGCTTAAGTGTTGGTATTGAAGATGCAGAAGATTTAATAGCCGATTTGGAACAGGCATTAGCATAACAGATAAGTTTAAAAAATAAAAAATCCCTAATTCAATTATTTTAGAATTAGGGATTTTTTTATTTGAGAATTTTCTTTAGAATTCTAAGTAGTAAATGTATCCAACATTAAACCAAACCTGAGAATCTTTAGATTTATTTTCTTTGTAAAAATCTTTATTAGGATTCAAACCGTCAATCCAGTCAGAACTAAATCCCTGGTAACGGGCTTCGAACATCAAATCATGCATTTCTGATAATTTGTAATGTACTCCGAGACCTGTTGTAACAGAAACAGCTATTCCGTGTTCGCTTGAAAAACCATATCTGTGACTGTCTGAAGGTGTTAAATATTTTGGATAAGTTACATCAGGATCTCCTAATTCTCCTAAAGAAGAACTAACTTTCGTATTATAGTAACTTACCTGGAATCCTAAACTTACATAAGGGCTAAAAGCTCCCATTGTATTTTCAAAATCGTGGATCTTCATCGGAGAAAACTCTATTTGAGCTCCAACATTGATCAAAGTCGATTTTCCTTTCATCGCTTTTAGCTGTTCAACAGCCACAGTAGCAGGTTTTTTTTCAGTCCACTCACCATAATTTTGTAAACTGGTGGTGTTGAATGATAACTCTGATCTTACTTTAAAGTGTTCAGAAAAGAAACGATCTCTGTTGTTTGCTGCAGAAAAGTTGATGAAGTGGACAACTCCTACACCAAATCCGGTATTACCGATATTAGTATCAAAATTGTGTCTTTCTCCAAAATCTGACTGAAAAGATACGGGGCCGAATATTATTCCTACTTCTTGTGCAAAAGATTGAGCACTAGTAGTTGTTGAGAATCCGAACAAGGCGAATAATGTGAGTACTATAGGTTTAAACATGAGTTTGGGCTTTCAAATCTTGGCAAATATATAAAAAACATATACGATTCAAAATTTAAAATCAAGCTATTAGAAAATAAGTAGCAAAATACTTAATTTGCTAACTTTAATTCGGTTGTTTGAGTGTAATATAAGATGTGTAAAATACTATTTTTCCGATTGTTTGAAAAATGTATAAATCGGTCACGAAAACGAAAAAAAATAACATTTCGATTATCATTTTAGCATATCTTTGTGTGTCAAAACGAAAACGTTTTCTTAAACGTGTTTTCTGAGTTTATAAGAGTGAAAATAAAATAATTTACTAGAATAATTTATTTAAAAATGGAACAAAAAATAAATGAATTTATGGCTCTTGTTGAGTCAAAAAATCCAAACGAGCCAGAATTTCTTCAAGCCGTTAGAGAATTTGCAGAAACGGTAATTCCATTTATTGCGGAAAGAAAAAAGTATGATGGAAAAAACTTACTTCTTAGAATTGCTGAGCCAGAGCGTTCAATAATTTTCAGAGTTCCATGGGTAGATGATAAAGGAGAAATAATCGTAAACAGAGGTTTTAGAATTCAAATGAACTCTGCGATAGGACCTTACAAAGGCGGAATCAGATTTCATCACACAGTAAATTTATCTGTTTTGAAATTTCTTGCTTTTGAACAGGTTTTTAAAAATAGTTTGACAACACTTCCTATGGGAGGTGGAAAAGGTGGTTCTGATTTTGATCCTGAAGGAAAATCTGATGGCGAAATAATGCGTTTCTGCCAGTCATTCATGACAGAATTGTGCCGTCATATCGGACCAGACTTAGACGTACCAGCCGGAGATATCGGTGTTGGTGCCAGAGAGATTGGTTACTTATTTGGTCAGTACAAAAGAATCAGAAATGAATTTACAGGAGTTTTAACTGGTAAAGGTTTAGCTTACGGAGGTTCATTAATACGTCCTGAAGCTACAGGATATGGAGTTGTATACTTTACAGATCAAATGTTGCGTACAATCGGACATGAAATCAAAGGAAAAAGAGTTGCAATTTCAGGATTCGGTAACGTTGCCTGGGGAGTTGCTTTAAAAATCAATGAACTTGGTGGTAAAGTAGTTACAATTTCTGGACCTGACGGATATATCTATGATGAAGACGGAATCTCTGGTGAAAAAATCGATCATATGGTCGAAATGAGAGCTACAGGAGATAACAGAGCAGAAAGATATTTAGAGAAATATCCAAATGCTGTTTTTCATAAAGGAAAAAGCCCTTGGGAAGTAAAAGTTGATATTGCTATTCCGTGTGCTACACAAAATGAATTAAACGGAGATGATGCTCAGAAATTAATTGATAATGGTGTTTTATGTGTTACAGAAGCAGCAAATATGCCTTCTACACTAGACGCTATTAAACTTTTCTTAGATAAAAAAGTGTTATTTGCTCCAGGAAAAGCGGCTAATGCCGGAGGAGTTGCAGCATCTGGATTAGAAATGACGCAAAACTCAATTCGTCTTAACTGGACAAGTGAAGAAGTTGATTTGAGATTAAAAGATATCATGGTTGGAATTCACAATCAATGTAAAAAATACGGTGCTGACGAAGATGGATATGTAAACTACGTTAAAGGTGCAAACATTGCCGGATTCGTAAAAGTTGCAGACGCTATGCTTGCTCAGGGTGTAGTATAATTTTTTATAACAATTTCTAAAAGCCTTCATTCTTCTGAATTGAAGGCTTTTTTGTTTCTTCAAAATAAGTAAAGAGAAGTTCTCAAATTATTTATTAAGAGAACAAAATTCAAATACTTGCGTTTGTAGTATATTTGCTTATCTGAACATATTTATAATGAAGAAAGGATTTTTCTATATTTTGTTTTTATTGCTGACCCAGATCGGCTTCACTCAGAATACACTTTCCTGGCAGGGATATTTTTCTTTTAATGAAATAAAAGATATTTCAGAAAGCTCTACAACCGTTTTTGCTGCTTCAGAAAATGCAATATTTTCTAAAAATGCGGCTACCAATGCCTTAAAAACAACTACCACTATTGATGGTCTTTCGGGACAAACCATTTCTGCAGTTTATTATAGTGAAACAACCAAAAAAACTTTAGTCGGTTATGAGAATGGTTTATTGATTGTAATAAACGAAAGTGATGGAAGCATGGTAAAAAAAGTAGATATCATCAATAAACAATTAGCTCCAAATCTCAAAAAAATCAATCATTTTATGGAGTATAATGGTTTGGTTTATGTTTCTTGTGATTTTGGAATTGTGCAGTTCAATTTAAAAACATTACAATTTGGCGATACTTATTTTATAGGAGATAATGGAGCGGAAATTAGTGTAAAACAGACTACTTTTTTTAATGGATTTATTTATGCCGCAACGTCAAGCGGAATCAGAAAAGCAGATATTTTAAATCCAAACCTTGTCGATTTCAGTCAATGGATTTTGGTAAATTCAGGAGACTGGTCGAATATTGAAACTTTTGGTAATGAAATTTTTGCAGTCAATTCCGGTGGCTATATGCATCGATATAATTCAAATATGTTTGTTGGTTTTTTACAACATCCTCAACCTTCGGTTGATATGAGATCAAAAGGCAATTATTTACTGGTTACGACTCCAAATACTATTTATGTTTTTAATAATCAAATGGTTGTCACAAGGCAAATTAGTAAGGATGAAGTTCTGAGTGATAAATTAATTTTTACCTGCGCAACAGTTGTTGGTGATTTAATTTATATCGGAACAAAAGAAAACGGAATGTTTACAGCAAATATCTCAGGAGGTTCTGCTTTTCAAAACAGTACGCCAACCGGACCTTTAAGAAATAATATTTTTGCATTACAGTCCACTACAAATTCACTTTGGACGGTTTTTGGAGATTATTCAGGAGTATATAATCCATATCCAAAAGACAATTATGGAATAAGTAAATTTAGTCAGTCAAAATGGTTTAACATTCCTTATGAAGAAGTTTTAAATGCAAAATCATTAGTACGAATCGCAGTAGATCCTACTAATGAAAATAAAGTTTATATAGGTTCTTATGATGCAGGTTTGCTAAAACTGGAAAATAATATACCGACTTATTTATATGGAACTGAAAATAGTTCATTAGACGCTGTTCCCAATACAAATGATGTGTGGGTTAATGGAACAGTATTCGATAAAGACGGAAATTTGTGGATGAATAATAGTTTGGTGGATAATGGATTAAAAGTTCTTAAGCCAAACGGAGACTGGCAGACTTATGCTACAAAACCTGTGATTTCTAATGTAGCAAGTTGTCCTTTTGGAAGAATGTCAATTGATAAAAACGGCACAAAATGGATGGCTACCTTTAATAGTGGAATTATAGGTTTTAATGAAAAAGGCAATCTTTTAAAGAAAATTACATTAGGTACTGATGCCGGTAATCTTCCTTCGATTGACGCTCGTGTTGCGACTCCGGACAATAACAATCAACTTTGGATTGGAACAACAAAAGGTTTAAGGGTTTTATCTAATGTAAATAGTTTTCTAACAGACAGTCAGTTAACAACAAAATCAATTATTATTGTTGAAGATGGTCTTGCTCAGGAATTATTATACGATCAATTTATTACAGACATTGTAGTAGACGGTGCAAATAATAAATGGATTGCAACTGCAGATTCTGGTGTATTCATGATTTCTCCGAACGGGCAGGAAACCAAATATCATTTTACAATAAACAATTCACCATTGCCAAGTAATACTATAAATGACATTGATATTAATAGTGCAACGGGAGAAGTTTTTATCGCGACTGATAAAGGTATGATTTCTTTTAAAGGAATATCAACTGCAGCAAATGATGATTTGAGTAACGTATATGTATATCCAAATCCTGTACGCCCAAATTATGCAGGGACTGTAAAAGTAGCAGGTCTTATAGATAAGGCAAATATTAAAATTACAGATATAGAAGGAAATCTTGTTTATGAAACAACTTCAGAAGGAGGTACTATAGAATGGGATACAACTGCTTTTGGAAGATATAAAGTAGCATCAGGAGTTTATATGATTTTTATTTCTGCGCAGGATGGAGGAGAAACAAAAGTTAAAAAAGTAATGATTATTAGATAGTTTGATTTCTAATCTGTCACTGCAAAGTTTATCAAATGAAATATGAGTAATAAAAATTGTTTTGATTTTTTAAGGTTCTTTTTTGCTGCAAATGTTCTATTGTCGCATATTAGCGAACTTTCTCAAAACAAAAACCTTTATTTTTTATCAAATTTTGCCAATGCAATTATAGGTATCAAAGCCTTTTTTGTAATAAGTGGTTTTCTTGTTGCAAAAAGTTATGTCAATACACCTTCACTAAAAACATATTTTATCAAAAGAGCCAAAAGAATTTTACCGGCTTATGTTGTTGTTATTTTACTTTCGGTTCTTGTCTTCGCCTTTTTTAGCAGCTATAGTTTTTTAGAATATTTTTCAGATTCAGGAGTTTATAAATATCTGGGATGGAATTTAGTTTTTTTGAATTTTATGCAGCCATGCCTGCCGGGACTGTTTGAAAATAATCTGCTCTGTGCAGTAAACGGCGCTTTATGGACGTTGAAAATTGAAGAAAGTTTTTATCTTGTTTTGCCCGTGATATTTTTCGCAATCAGAAAAACAAAAAAATCTTTTTTGATTCTGATCACTTTATATGTTTTGTCATTATTATACTGGTTTGTAATGAATTATGAAAATCAATATGTTTTAGCTAAACAGCTTCCTGGATATTTGGCATATTTTGTAACGGGAATTTTTGTCTTTTTGAATTTTGAATTTATAATGTTACATAAAATCAAATTCTTCTTTTTGTCTGTGTTTTTATTAGCAGCCTATTATTTTTCGGTTCCTCAAATGAATTTGTTTTACCCTGCTGCATTTGGTTTTATAATTATAATTGCTGCCTACAATCTTAAGTGGTTCAATAATTTTGGCAAATATGGTGATTTTACATACGGTCTTTATATTTATCATTTTCCAATTATCCAGCTTTTCAGGCAGTATGATTTATTTGAAAAATACAATCCTTATTTAATGACAATTGTTGTGATTTTGATTGCTATGGTTTTTGCTGTTTTATCATGGTTTATAGTTGAAAAACGTTTTTTAGATAGATTCAAAAAGAATAATAAAACACAAATTGCGACTGTATGTTAGTAAAAACAAAAGCAATAGTAATTTCATCATTAAAATTTCAGGAAAAAAGCCTGATCGTGAAATGTTTTACGCTTTCAAACGGCCTGAAATCTTATTTCGTGCGTGATGCTTTTTCAACCCGTAAAGCGAGCCAGAAAATTGCTTATTTCCAACCGTTGTCTATTTTGGAGATAGAAGCCGTTCATAAAAATAAAGGCACTTTGGAAAACTTTAAAGAAATAAAAACAGCAGTTCCTTTTCAGAGCATTCACACTGATATTATAAAAAGTACGATGGTAATGTTTCTTTCAGAAATGCTTCATCATTCTATTCAGGAAGAAGAAAAAAACGAATCGCTTTTTCTTTTTTTGGAAACCGCCCTTACATGGCTGGATCATCATGATGAAATTTCTAATTTTCATTTGATATTGCTTTTAGAAACTACAAAATATTTGGGTTTTTATCCTGATACTTCAGAAATTGATTTGCCTTATTTTGAAATAAATAATGGAATTTTTTCTCTTTTTCATTCTGCAAACACACTCACTGAACACGAAACGAATCTGTTTAAAAAACTAATTGATTTAAAATTTGACAATGATCAGAAGGTATTTCATGTAATAGAGAGACAGATTCTCCTGAAAATCTTAATTGATTACTATAGTTCACATTTAGAGGGTTTTAGAAAGCCTAAATCATTAGATGTTTTGAAAGAAATATTTTCTTAAATAAGATATAATTTCTATATATTCGCAACGAATATTTTTTAATCAAGAATATACCAATTTACCAATTTAAAACAAAACTTACTATGAAGAAAATTACTTTTTCTATTGTATTGCTTCTGGCTGTGAGTATTTCGGCTTTTTCCCAAAGAAAGTACGACGAAATCATTACTACAGAGAACAATGTACAGGACCTTGTACAGAATGAAATTACAGGTGTTGTAGTTTTTAAAGAAGGAGGAACTGTAAAAGGTTTAGATCCGGAAACGAAAAAAATTGTCTGGACTTTGACAAAAGACGATTTTGGAACAACATCAGCAGGAGATATTTTGAGTGATCCTGATTTTGGAAAAGTTTTTAAAGACAAAAGTGCTTTAACAAGCGTTCCGGGAAGCCCTTATGTTGAGGCTTACATCAATAGTAAATATATTATCATTAATACTGATAGTGGTAAAATAGTTTACAATTCTTCTAAAGAATCTTTTTGGGTAACACAATCAGATTTTATTCCTGAAACAGACGAGTATTTACTTACTTTGAAAAAAGACGGTGACATGGCAATTGCATTATTGGACATGAAAACCGGAGAATTAAAATGGAATACAACTGTAGATAAAGCAAAATCATTATTTAGCTTTTCTTTCAAAGAATCTGCAAATACAAATATTGCAACAGTTCACGGATCAGTAATTTATTATTTATTGTACGGAAAATTATATTCTTTTGACAGAGCTTCTGGAAAATTAAACTGGAAAGGTGAGGAAGATTATTCTAAATTCTTCTTAACTCAAAATGACAAAAACATTGTTGTTGTTAATAACGCAGGAACTTTTTCTACAAAACAATATTTAAACGTTTTAAATACTGAAAACGGAAAAAGTATCTGGAAAGAATCTATCAAAACAAAAAGAGTTGTTTACTTAGAAGACTGGGGAACAAAATTATTAGTTGCTCACTACAGCGGTTTTAATTTTTATGATTTAAACTCAGGAGAAAAAATCTGGAAAAAAGATGCTCGTGGAGACGGTTTGAAAAGAGTTATCCCAATCGATCAGGATTTCTTATACGTTGCTGAAAACGAAATGATGCTTATCAATAAAGACGGAGAAAAACTTTGGAAAAAATTCATCGAAATTTCTGATGACAAAGAAGATCCAATTTATTATTTAGGTAAAGTGGGAGAAAAAGTAATGTACTTAACGGGTACTTACGGAAACATGGTTGATTACAAAACAGGAGTTAAACTTTGGAAACGTAATATTCAATTTGACAAAGACCGTCCGGTATTGCCTGCTTACGATGAAGCTACAAATTCTTACGTAGTTTACAACGACGAAAAATTATACAAATTTGATCCAAGCATCAGCGATAAGCCAGAGCCTTTCGCAAAAGTAAATATCAAAAAAGAAAAAGAATTAAACAGTATCGAGCAATTTCCTTGGGGAGTTGTAGTTTCTGGTCCTGTTGAGGTTATGGGTATCAATATGGACGGTACAATTAAATACCACCGTATCTACACACAACCAGGAGAAGGTACAAGACGTCTTCTAAAAAGTGCTGCTATTGCAGGAAGTATTGGTTTAGGAGTTGGTTCAGCAGTAAGTTCAGTAAAAGGTGCTGAAATTACAATGACATACCGTGATTCTAATGGTAACATGAGATCTTCAGTTGTAAGAGAAGCTGATAAAACAAATCAGGATCAGGCAAAAGCGTATGCAGCAGGATCTGCAGCTCTTGGAATTGTAGCTGCTAAATTTAACTCTCGTTTCAAAGCAATGAAACAAAACAGAGATTACTCTTATATTTTTGCAAAAGCAGATACAGGAGAAAAAGTTTTAGTTAAAGTAAGTAAAGCAGACGGAACTGAGGTTGATAAAATTATCTTCAACAACAACCAACCGCTTTATGAAGTTGACCCGGCAACTCAGAATATTTTTTATGCTTCTGATAAGTCAATTCAGATTTTTAACAAAAAATAAAAAATATAAAAACCAGAGCCATCAGAATTTATTCTGGTGGCTTTTTTATGCCTATGAAAAAAACACTACTCTTAATAGCTTTGCTTGTAATTGTTTCAATTCAGGCACAAGAAAAAATAAGTTCTAAAAAGAAGAAATTTTACATACCGGTTATTGAATATTCAGATTTTCCTGTTCTTGATAATGCTTTAACACAAACCACTTTTTATCAGGTCGATAAACAGCTGATACAGGAAGAGCCAATATTAAAAAAGAATTTCTTCAATATAGAAGGATTTATAAAAGACCCTGCAAACGGAAAACTGAAGATTTACTTAACGATTGCATTGCCACAATATAATGCAATTAAAATCGATAGTACGTTTGATAAAAAGAAGAACAGTTGGGAATTTCAGGCTTATTTTAATTACAATGTCAAAATAAAAATGGAAGCTAAATGTGCTGATAAACTTTTATTGACACAGGATTTTAATAACCTTGAATCACTTTTAATAGCTGCCGGTAATCAGAAAAATAATTTGAAAGCGGCTGTAGATCTTCACAATAAAAAAATTGCGGAGGCAGAAAAAGATGGAAATTTTACAGCTGAGGAATTAGGATTGGATAAAGTAATATACAGTTCGATGAGATCGATACAATGGTATCTTAATCACAAACTGCAATATACAAAAGGAGAATCTAAAGTAAAATACGAATTTGTAACTTCAAAAGGACATCCTGAATATAAACAAATGCTCGATTTTGAAACTGAAATCACATCTCAAATGGGAAAAATTACGCTTGAGAAAGGTTTAGATGAAAAATTGCTGACGCCTCATTTGCAATATTTAGAAAGCCTGCTGGTAAAATATCCCCCTTCTCCGGCAAACGAAAATATCCGTTTCATTGTGACAAACAATTTAGCGGAAACTTATTTTTTGCTTGAAAATAAAGAAAAAGCAATGCTTTATGCTAATTTGCTTATTGAAAATGACAAACAGGATTCCAGAGGTTCTTCTATTGTAAAAAGACTAAATAGTAATGTTTTTGCAGATAAAAGATTAAGAAGTCATACAACACGTTTTGCAGATCTTCAAAAGCTGGGACTTAAAATTGCGGAAGAAAAGGAAGAAATGAGATTAGCCTTTTTTGAAAAAATTGAACAGCAGGAAGCAGCCTGGGAAACTGAAAAATCGAGCCGCGAAGCAAAACTGGAAAAAGCAAAACTGCAACGAAATAATATGCTGGATTCTATTCCGTATCAGCTGAATGCAAATTTATTGGCTAAAGTAGTAAGTAATCTTGGAGGAAGTGATGCTTTGAAAAAAATTGAAAAAGCACATCTTTATTCTAAACTTACTATTGAAGGTAATAAAGTGCCTCAGACAGAAGAAAAATGGGCGACAACTTCGAATTATCTTTTGAGAAAGAAAATGCCTGAAAGCTATTATGAAATTATGAATGGAGCAGAAGTATGGAGCCATGATGACCGCGAAAGCGGAGTAAATGCAAAATGGACAAAACTGACTTCTTATGATCATGATAATTTATCTAAAAATGCGGATTTGGTAAACTTTGTCAGCGATTTAAGACTTGATCTTTGGAATAATTTTGAAGTTTTGGAAGACGAAATGTACGAAGGCAGATTGTGTTATCATTTGAGTTATTTTGAAAAAACACTGAGTACAGGAAACAGAACAATCCCAAAAACGGATTATCATGTTTTTATTGACAAAGAGAATTTCAATATCGTTTCTACAGAAAAAACAGAATTTGATAACGGAAACAAGAGCTTTTTTGAAAGAAAACTTTTTGGGGATTATCGCCCCGTTGCAACCTTAAATTCCGGAAAACTTCCATACAATGTTCGTTATGAAATAGAAGATTTTAATGGCGAAACTATCTATCAGGAACAAAGGGAAAAAGTAGAAATAAACCCGGTTTTTGGAAACAGGATTTTTATGAAAGAAGTCTATTTCGGAGGATTTAAATAATCTTCTGCTTCTAAGAAAAACAAATTAAATTTGATTGGTTTTTGGTTTTATATCCTCAAAATTTTGAGAATAGTACCAGAAACTAATCAAATTTTTTGTTTTTGTACCAATTATCCCAACAAAAGTTTGTGAAATTTAAAGAAATTGGTGTACAATAATCCAAAATTCCTTACTTTCGCACCTCGATTAAGAAAAGGATAAAATGAGTACAAAATTTACTGAATACAAAGGACTTGACTTACCAACAGTAGCGTCAGAAGTTCTTGATTTTTGGAAGAAAGAAAATATATTTGAAAAAAGTGTAACGACGCGTGAAGGTGCAGAACCTTACGTATTTTTTGAAGGACCACCTTCAGCAAATGGATTACCGGGAATTCACCACGTGATGGCGCGTGCGATTAAAGATATTTTTTGCAGATATAAAACTCAAAAAGGTTTTCAGGTAAAAAGAAAAGCCGGCTGGGATACTCACGGTTTGCCTGTAGAATTGGGTACCGAAAAAGAACTTGGAATTACAAAAGAAGATATTGGTAAAACAATTTCTATTGAAGAATATAACGAAGCGTGTAAAAAAACCGTAATGCGTTATACCGACGTGTGGAATGACCTTACCGAAAAAATGGGATATTGGGTAGATATGGAAGATCCGTATGTTACTTATAAACCAAAATATATGGAATCGGTTTGGTGGCTTTTGAAACAAATCTATGATAAAGGTTTGTTGTACAAAGGATATACAATTCAGCCATATTCTCCAAAAGCCGGAACAGGATTATCTTCTCACGAAGTAAACCAGCCGGGAGCGTATCGTGACGTTACAGATACTACAATTGTAGCACAGTTTAAAACATTGCCAGAAACATTGCCTTCGTTTTTACAAGGTTTTGGAGATATTCACATTTTAGCATGGACCACAACTCCATGGACTTTACCATCAAATACAGCTTTAACTGTTGGGCCAAAAATTGATTACGTTTTAGTAAAAACGTTCAATCAATATACTTTTGAGCCAATCAATGTTGTTTTGGCTAAAAACTTAGTTGGAAAACAATTCGGAAAAGGATTTGTTGCAAGTACAGACGAAGCTGATTTTGCAAACTACAAATCTGGTGATAAAAATATCCCGTATATAGTAGTAGCAGAAGCTAAAGGAGCTGATTTGGTTGATATAAAATACGAGCAATTATTGAAATATGCGTTGCCGTATCAAAATGCTGAAAATGCATTTAGAGTAATCGCAGGAGATTTCGTAACAACAGAAGACGGAACCGGAATTGTACATACCGCTCCAACTTTTGGTGCAGAAGATGCTAAAGCAGCAAAAGAAGCTACACCGGAAATTCCGCCAATGTTGGTTTTAGACGAAAACGGAACTCCAGTACCACTTGTAGATTTACAAGGAAAGTTTACTTCTCATGTTGGAGACATGGCCGGTAAATATGTTAAAAACGAATATTACGATGCGGGTCAAGCCCCAGAACGTTCTGTAGATGTGGAGATTGCAATTCGTTTAAAAGAAGAAAATAAAGCATTCAAAGTTGAGAAATACGTTCACAGTTATCCACATAGTTGGAGAACAGACGAGCCGTTATTATATTATCCTCTAGATTCATGGTTCATCAAAGTAACCGATGTAAAAGATAGAATGTTCGACCTGAACGAAACTATCAACTGGAAACCTAAATCTACTGGTGAGGGACGTTTTGGAAATTGGTTGAAAAATGCCAACGACTGGAATTTATCTCGTTCTAGATATTGGGGTATTCCGTTGCCAATTTGGAGAACAGAAGACAAAAAAGAAGAAGTTCTTATTGGTTCTGTTGAAGAATTGTATAATGCAATCGAAAAATCTATTGAAGCAGGTTTTCAAAAAGAAAACCCATTCAAAGGTTTTGAAATTGGAAATATGTCTGAAACAAATTATGATTTAATCGATTTGCATAAAAATGTAGTTGACGGAATTACTTTAGTTTCAGCTTCAGGAAAACCAATGAAACGTGAGAGCGATCTTATCGACGTTTGGTTTGACTCGGGAGCAATGCCTTATGCACAATGGCATTATCCTTTTGAGAATAAAGATAAAATTGACGAGAATAAAGACTTTCCTGCTAATTTCATTGCAGAAGGAGTAGATCAGACTCGTGGATGGTTTTATACATTGCACGCCATCGGAACTTTGGTTTTTGATAAAGTAGCGTACAAAAATGTTGTTTCGAATGGTTTGGTTCTGGACAAAAACGGACAAAAAATGTCTAAACGTCTGGGTAACGCAACAGATCCTTTTGAAACAATTGCAGAATATGGTCCCGATGCCACACGTTGGTATATGATTTCAAATGCAAATCCGTGGGATAACCTAAAGTTTGATATTGAGGGGATAGCTGAGGTACGTCGTAAATTCTTCGGAACTTTATACAACACTTATTCATTCTTTTCGTTATATGCTAACATAGATGGTTTTAAATACGCTGAAGCGGAAATTCCGCTAAACGAAAGACCTGAAATCGATCAATGGATCATATCTGAATTACACACGTTAATAAAATTTGTTGACGAATGTTATGAAGACTACGAGCCAACAAAAGCAACAAGAGCAATTTCTGACTTCGTTCAGGAAAATTTAAGTAACTGGTACGTTCGTTTATGTCGTCGTCGCTTCTGGAAAGGCGAGTATGCTCACGATAAAATTGCGGCTTACCAAACACTTTATACTTGTTTGCTTACAATCAGTAAATTGAGTGCTCCGGTCGCTCCTTTTTTCATGGATAAATTGTACCGTGATTTGACAGCTTCAACAGGAACTGAGAATTTTGCCAGCGTTCACTTGGCTGAATTCCCAAAATTTGTCGAAAACTTTGTTAATAAAACGTTGGAAAGCAAAATGCAGAAGGCTCAAACCATCTCATCTCTTGTTTTATCACTACGTAAAAAGGAAATGATAAAAGTGCGTCAGCCTCTTCAAAAGGTAATGATTCCGGTACTTGACGATAATCAGCGTGCCGAAATTGAAGCCATTTCTGACCTTGTAAAAGCGGAGGTAAACGTAAAAGAAATTACACTTTTGGACGATGCTTCTGGTATATTAGTGAAACAGATAAAACCTAATTTTAAGGCATTAGGGCCACGTTTTGGTAAAGATATGGGCTTGATTTCTAAGGAAATACAAGGTTTTTCTGCAGATCAGATCAATCAGTTGGACAAGCAGGGAACGTTAGATATTGAAATTGCTGGAAATAATGTAACTTTATCATTAGAAGACGTCGAAATAACATCACAAGATATCGAAGGATGGCTGGTTGCAAATTCAAACGGAATCACAGTTGCGCTTGATATCACAATAACAGAAGAATTAAAAAACGAAGGTATTGCGCGTGAATTAGTAAACAGAATTCAGAATATCCGTAAAGATTCAGGATTTGAGGTTACTGATAAAATTAAAGTACAAATAAAAAGAAGTGGTCTTCTTGAAGAAGCAATTCTAAAAAACGAAGATTACATCAAATCAGAAACATTAACAGACAGCTTGGTTTTTGCTGACGAGTTAGAAAACGGCACAGAAATTGAGTTTGATGATATTAAAACAACGATATTAATTTCAAAATAATATAATACCATGGTAGATGAAATTACACGATACTCAGACGCTGACTTAGCGGAGTTCAAAGAAATAATTCAAGCAAAAATACAAAAAGCACAAGCCGATCTGGATTTAATTAAAAGTGCTTACATGAATGATTTAAATAACGGAACAGATGATACATCTCCAACTTTCAAAGCTTTTGAAGAAGGAAGTGAAACAATGTCAAAAGAAGCAAACTCACAGTTGGCTATCAGACAGGAAAAATTCATCAGAGATTTAAAAAACGCATTATTCCGTGTTGAAAATAAAACATACGGTATCTGCAAAGTAACTGGTAAATTAATCAGCAAAGAAAGGCTTAAAATCGTTCCTCATGCTACAATGAGTATCGAAGCTAAAAACTTGCAGAGATAAATAAATGAAGCGCTCCTTTTAGGGGCGTTTTTTTGTTTAATGTTTAGCCGAATAAAACTTTTGGAGGGTATTCTGTGTTTTGAAAGAAAACACTTCTTTTTATAAGGAATAAATTTAAATAGAGAATCTCTTTTTTTGTAAGAAGTATAAAAAGAGCGTATTTTGATATTTGAGTTTTTTTTAATTAGAACCAACTTGATTAAAATTGGTTCTAATTAAAAAAAAATAACTTAAGACAGATTCTTTTCTAATTCTGATTTATGTTTTCTTAAGATTGCTCTTGTCATTCCTAAATTTGCTTTGGTAGAGTCTGCAGCGAGGTAAATCATAAATTTCTTATTTGGCGAAATGTCAATGATGTGAATCTGATTAGAAAGCGTGATCAAAATATCTTCAATATCCTGATTTAAATTTAATGCCTTAACAGCATTTAATTTTGCTTTTACAACTTCAAGATTGTAAGCAGCTGCCAATTCCGGATCAAAAGCCGGATCAACAGTTAAATTCCCAAAGCTCAATCCCGATTCAATCTCGGTTACAGCGACAGCAATAAAGCCGTTTACGTTAGTTTTCATTTCATTTAAAAACACGTTTAAAAAATCATTACTCATAGTTTGTGGTATTAGTGGTTAAAAGATGTATGTTTATTTTAATAGGGAATTTTTACTTAGTTCAGCAGAAACTTCTTCCAGCGAACGCATGATTAAGGCGAGATTGCTGCCTTCTCTTGAAAATGCGACAATAAAATTAGTGCCGCTGATTTTATTTCCGACCACTATGCCTTCAGCAGTTTTAAGATAAAGTTGTTTTAATGCACCTTTTTCTAAGTCGACTAAGAATTTTTCGCTCATAGATAATATTGCTGAACTCATTGCTGCAATGCTGTCTCCATAGTCTATATTAAGGGATGTGATTAATTTCCCTTTTCCGTTTACGATTAGTGCCGCAGTAGATTTAGTCTCTACCAGAAAATCGTTTAAAGTAGTTGTGATTTCAGTCATGATTTGTAAGATTTTTGGAGAATTGTTAAAATTAGTTCATTTGTGTATGTTATTATTGGGATAGTGGTATTTATAATAAAACAACTGTTAAATTTCTTTAACAAATATAAATTAAATTATGTATCATTGTAATACCAAAT
>SEBM01000158.1 GCA_004296145.1 Flavobacterium sp. | reverse complement strand
CCATACCGCCATGAATATCATTTGAAAATAATGTGGTGGTAAAAGTTGATATAAATGGTTCGCATCAGATGGAATTGTGTAAAACCGCGACAAAAATCGACTATTTAAAATAGCTAATTTACACTTTGACACATATAAAGATTTTCACAATTTAACAATAGGTAATTTCCTTAGCCATTTGAAAATGGCAGGTAATAAAGACTATAGAAGTTATTTAAATAAATATGGTGATAGTAAGTTCTGCAATTATAAAATTGATTCTCATTTAAAAGACAAAGGAATTTATTGTTACATCGTAGATGAGCAAATAATGTACATTGGGAGATGTAGAAAAAATTTTAATTTAAGGATAAATTGCGATTATGGTAATATTACTGCTTATAATAGTCTTATAGGTGGACAAGCAACCAACTGCCATATAAATTCGATAATTAATGAAGTAAGTAAAGAAAAGACTGTTAGTGTTGGGATTTTTTCAATGATAGATAAATCGAATGAAGAAATTGTCGACACTGAGAAATTAATTTTAAAAACCTATTCCTTTCCCTGGAACATTCAAACCTCATAATTTAATTCAATGATACTTATATCAACACCAAATTGGGGTCTAGGAAAATTATTACTTGAATATAATGGATGTAATAAATTAATAAATCCAAAATTGAATCTCCAAACTGTTTCAATTCTCGAAACACATAGTTTTGATGCTAATATAGATTTTCCATTAGCGATTAATATTCAATTGTTCGACAATTCCGAATTGTTTATATCACTCGGAAATCCTATCGTATATAGAAGAACTGGAAATATTGGAGCTAACAATCTCAGTGATTGGCATGAGATTGACGATGGTTTCTTTTTTCAACCCTTAGCAATTATGGATAGGGAATATATTATTTTAAAAGGTTCAATTTCATTTAACAAGAATGTTGACGAGCATGAAAGCTATTTGGAAAGTTATTCATTGACCTTAATATGTAAGAGAACCGACACGCTACTATTGAGACTAGAGAAAGTAGAACTTTACCCCACTGGCTTCTAGAGATCAAAATTTGCATTATTATCACCTTTTTTTGGCTAATTGCTTTACTAGCCGATATTAAAAAAATCCAAAAAAGTTAAATTATGACAGTAAAAAATTTCGGAATCTTAGCGTCAATAGATTGGAATTCAAATAAATGGCAGGATATTGCCACGGACAAAGATTTATCACATTCAAATTTCGGATATGTAGTTGATACTGGGCTAACTTTTACATCATTGAACTTTGCTCATAATATCTTTCCTGTGGACGATAAGGGATATTATTGGGGTTTGCTTCCACAGCTCTGGTCTAAAATGCCAGACAAAGAGAAAGCAAAGTTTGTTGAAGTAGTATTTATCAAATCTCAAAACTGGGAAGACAAACAAAATTATATTGTTGGTTTCTATTCATTCCCAATTTTTGAGAGAACAATAAAACCATCTCCACTACCATCTTTTAAAACTGATTTTGAACTTAATGTTAAGGCTTATCCAAATGATATTCATCTGCTTGAAAATTATATAAATTTAACTTCGAATCCAGATTTGAAAAAGTATCTGCCTAAGGATAAGGAATTAGGTAAACAGGGGTATAACTATCTTACCAAGGATAATGTGTTTAAGATATTAGACGCTATGAGCAAGCTAAACCCTGAAGATCGTACGCTGAGCGGTATTAAATTAAGGCTGATTAAATCAATAGAAATGAAAAGGTGATATTTCGAACGAAATTTCGACTAGAGAATCGGAGTATTTCTCTAATACATAGAAGCATTTGTCCTTCTGCTTTACAGGGTTAGCTTTTTAATAGAACTCAATTTGAGCATATCCAAAACTCAAATAATCCTCTTAAATAAAGGAAATAAGATGTGTTTTGGATATTCTTTACTTAAACATTTACTGCTTTGAAGGATTAAACAATTATTATATTCGCCAAAATACCTCACTAAAATTTAAAATGACTAGTTTTCAATTAAATGACCCTTCGCTTGAATCACAATGGAGAGCAATCATTTTATTTGGAAAAAATTCAGCTACATATAAGTTTGCTTTTGCGAAGTCGCTTCTAAAATTAATTCAAGAACAAAAAACAGATATAACCTTGGAACAACTAGCTGTTCCTTTTGCCGATTCCGTAGTTCAACATTTGAATAAAAACGATAAACAGGGCAATTCTGCCTCTAGTAAATTCTTAGACAGTTGTAGAAATTATATAAAAGGTGAAATTGACCAGTCAGAATTATATTCTTTAACTGAAAAATATGGTTTTGTTAATGTTGTTGATGCATTCCAAAACGTGAATGGTGCTATAATACCAAATGTATTTTATGAAAAAGATTTTAACTCAACCAGCAAAAAAATCGTTATAACTGATAACCTCTTGAAAATTAAAGATTTATTTCAGTATAAAAATCTGGAGCAAGAAGTAGAGGCGAGATGGAGCTTGGTAGAAACTGCCTGGACATTAAAAATTAATCCTAACCTACTTGAAGTACAGTACGACGAAGATAAAGCTCTATTTTTCATTGAAAATAGATTTTTGAATCGGGTAGACATAACATCAGTGAGGGATGCCTTGAATGGTTATCAAAAGGGCAAATGCTTTTACTCATTTCAAGATATTTCAATAAGCAGAAGTGATATTAACATTTGTGAAGTTGACCATTTTTTGCCACATTTAAATAAGAGTTACCACCATCAAAATGGTGCAAATATAAATGGTGTCTGGAATCTTGTTCTCACTGACGGTTCAGTTAATAGAGACAAGAGGGCTAGAATTCCTGAGAGACGATTTTTGGAAAGGCTCTATAATCGAAATGAATTTTACATAGAAAGTAAGCATCCATTGGCTGAAACAATTATAAATCAAACTGGGAACGACAAAGAAAAAAGAAAAAGATTTCTTGAGCAACAATATAATTTAGCTTTAGAAAATTCGATACACCAATGGAAACCTAATATTGAATTAATAGGGACATTTTAATGAAAGACTTTACATCTATACCTGAAGCAGATAAAATATTTCAAGGAAAATATTTTTTTATCATAAGAGACCGATATCCAGTATCAAGAGGTCATCTTTTAATCATTTCTAATGAATTGAGAAAAGACTATTTTGATTTGACGAATGATGAAAAACTTGCTTTAGTGGAAATGATAGATTTTGCAAAAAAAATAATATTGAAGGAAGTAAAGCCTGATGGATATAATATTGGAATGAATTGTGGTGAAGTTGCAGGGCAAACAGTTTTTCATTTTCACTGTCACATCATACCTAGATATATAGGAGATATGGAAAACCCGAGTGGTGGGATTAGACATTGTATTGCTGGCAAAGGATATTATTAGTTGTCCAAAATTTATAAATCAATCTATAAACATATTATCCATTTAGGCAGGGTCGATATTTTTTTATAAAAAATGTTCATAATCTTTACTTCTTATGAGATTAGTAAATTGAACGTTATATTAGTATTCGTAAACTCTCTCATATGAATAAGAAATTAAATTTAACAATCTTAATTTTAGCTATTACAGTTTCTATAGGTTATAGTCAAACCAAGACAAACACTGTAGTTCAGGCAACTGCACCAGTAAAAAATAATGATGCAGTATTCCAACTGTTTCAAACGCAAAATATGTGGACTTTTATTAAGCTAAACACTAGAACAGGTCAAATGTGGCAAGTCCAATATAATACAGAAGATGATAAACGATTTGAAACAAATCTAAATTCTATATCTCTTGTACCTAAAGAAAAAGAGCAGAATGGACGATTTAATCTTTACGCAACTCAGAACATTTACTCATTCATTTTATTAGACCAAATTGATGGGAAAACTTGGCAAGTTCAATGGTCATCTAAACCCGAGAATAGACTCGTTCTTCCAATTGAATAATGCTTATAATTTTCTTATAAACTATTTAAAAATTTATCCCTCATAAACCGAGGTAAAACCTTAAAGCAATCATAAGTTTAATTTCACAAAACAAATGGCATTTTTAACAGAGAACTCTTTCCGGCAATTAATCTTAATGTCTGAAATACCTGACCTTGAAAGAATTGAATTAGATTTCTTTTTAAAAAACATTTATAATGACAAGCGTTTGTTCTTTTTCTTTAATCAATTTGATTTAAAAAAACTTTTTAGGGAAAAAGCCATATTAAGTGACGATGCTAATTACATTCCCACATATCGCAAAGTACCTGATAGAGTGGATAATTTAAATTATGTCTTAGAAATGAAAGGTAAAGTCAAATATCACCAAAATTCAAACTGTTCAGCGTTAAAAAAAGGATTTAAAAATTTCTTTATGCCAGAATCAGTAGTTAGACTTCAAGAAATTGATGCAGATAAACATAGGTTACTTGTAAATGATATTAGAAACTGGTTTAAAATAAATAATTTCACAGTAGAGAGATATGAAAAAGGTGAAATCAATGATAAAATATTAACCAAATCGTTTAATGATATATTTCCGCTAAAATACCAAATTGACCCAATTTTCATTAGCCAATCAAATAATGCCGCAAATCAATTTCATTGGCTGATTACTAAGAGCACTGATAATATTGAATTAGAAAGAGTTTTTGATTACGATATTTTCTTGGACACTGTAAATGAGCTAGCAGAAAAGAGGGATAGGTTATGCTATGGTTCCACAATGCAAAGTTTGTCCAAATATGATTACTTGTTGAAAAAGGATGACAGTTTTATTATTAACCTAATATCTGAAAGAATAAGGGAAGGTGGATTAAAAAATGTCAGTGAAAACTTCTTGAAAAATTTTGGATTAAAGAAACTCAGAGATTTTTGGAAAGAGCATAAAAATCTGAAGGACATGGCATATAAGCAGATTTCAGATTATTTTAAGTGGACTTATAATTTGAAAAATAAGGATTTTGATGTGCTATATTTAGAAGATTTTAATTTAGAAGGATGTAGTTTATGTAAGATGTAGGCAAAATCTATAAACGAACCAAAATCCAAATGTCGAAAATTATATAAAACTTTGGATGCACCATTTTTTAATTTTTTAGAGTTTAGAATAATACCTTGTTAATAAAAAAATCTTGTAAGAAAAATTATCTTGAGTCAAAAGCCGCAAATATACTTTCCCTTATCTAAAATAGATGAGCAAAATAGAGACATTGGATTGTTAGAACTAAGCAATGCCCAAAATCTTTCGAATAATCAAACTAAATTATACTCGCAATTTGCTAATATCTTGATTGGTATTGTAACAGCTATTGTAACTATCGTTTTAAATGCCGAAAAAATTAATTTTGGCAAAATGCTGGTTGAAAATGTTTTATTTCTGTCAATATTACTTTATTTTATTGGAATATTTCTTCTCAAATACTTTGCAGACTTACAAAAAGAAATAACAATAAACGCTAGAAAGGTAGTTACATTGAGGGCTATGCTTGGGCTCGATTATCATTCAGTACAATTGGCACTGCCAAAAGATAGAATCGAAGGAGCAACAAACCCCTTTAATATTAAATTTTTTTCAGGATGGCTAAAATTTCAGTCTGTTCCATTCTGGATATTCCTATTCTTAGTCGGATATCTATGGACACTTGGCTTTTATACTATCGATTTTAAGAGATTAACTGAAATTGACTTTACTAGCTTGCCTACCACAAACATATTTTGGCTAGCAGGAATTTTTCTTTTAATCGTTTCATACTATTATGCATATCGCATAAGTTTGTTAGATAGAAATGAGACAGTTTTACTTCACTTTTCTATTCTTTTGTCCAAAATTCTGAATATTAAACTTTATAAAAGCTTTGAATATTCTTTATATAGGGCAAGGTTAAGTTATATCGAAATCGATAGATTAAATATTAATTATAAAATTTTGGAGAGTACCTTAATTGCGATTGAAGATACAAAATTTCTGAAGCACAAAGGAGTGAATTACAAATCCATTTTCAGAGCCTTACTAAGTCAAATCCCTATTGCAAAAAGAAAGTTAAAATTACTGAAAAGCGGCGCATCAACATTGGAAATGCAATTGTCAAGAACGATTTTTATTCCTACAAGACAAAATAAGTTAAAGCGTAAGATTTTAGAATTTTTTATGGCTAGATGGCTTAATCAAGTCTTAACTAAGGAGGAAATTATTAAAATTTACATTGCTTCTGTAAGATATGGAAATAATATAATGGGACTTTCAGAAGCGTTAAAAAAATACCTAGATATCAGCAATCCGCGTAACTATAAAATTTCTATCGAGGAAGCTTTCTTTTTAGTTGAGAGATTGTCAAATATATCTGGCAGAATTGATTGGGAACGAGTTAACTACCTTGCCAAAAAAATATCTGGTCTTGATATGGCTAAACTTAAATACCTATATGAAGAGCACAGCAAAAAAATCAATTAGTTTGTTTAAATAATTCAATATCCAAAACTCAAATAACCCTCTTAAATAAAGGAAATCAAATGAATTCTGGATACTGTGATGGCTATAATTCAGGCATTACTTCTTTTAACCTTTCATCATTGATTTCCCCTAAGCCTCTTAAATAATTTAGCGTTACAATCATATTGCTATGTTGTAAAAGTTGTTGTAAAATGTGCAGGTCTTTAGTTTTATTGTAAACATTTACAGCAGCAGTGTGCCGAAATGAATAGATGGTTTGGTCTTTTTGTAAGATGCCCAGGTCTGTCATTTTCTTTTTTGCTCTAGACCATTGGGTGTTTAAATAACTTAGATTATAAGCAGTTTTAGAATTGCTTAGAATATTGTGATTAATGTTCTGACTTGCTTCTAATCTTATAATTAACTCTTCACGTACATACTGCGGTATATTTACAACTCTAATTCGTTTGCTTTTATTTTCATTGCCAGAAAGTGTAATCTTGGTACAGTCCTCGTTTATATGTTTAAAGCAAATCAATCTAGCCTCTTGATGAGGTCGTAAAAAACATCCATACGCTAATAAGCAACATAAATGTAAATTGGGGTAGCTATTTTTCAAATATCCAAGTACTTCTTTCAATTGTTCTTTAGAATAAACTTTATGCAGTACAGCTTTTGACTTTTTCTTTAATGAATCTTGCACAGGGTTATCCATTATCAACTTTGTCCTTTTAAACTCTGAAAAAAATACATTAAGCGCTCTTCTTTTGTTCATATAATAGGTGGCTGTACTGCTAAATTGGTTTAGAAAGGTTTCTATATATAATGGGTCTATTTTGTCAATTGGTTTTATTAATTCAGTTTCAGGGAGAAAATTGCAAAATTGCTCGGCTATTTTTTTAAGGTCGTTTTTATAACCAGAACTTAAATCTGAATTGAGCTTGATTTGAAGAATAGAATTTAGGGCAACATCAATAGTTTGGGTTGTCTTTATCTCAACTTTCTCTTCTTTTTTATGAGGGTACCAACCCTTATCTAGTGCCTTAGAGATTTCTAAGGCTAACTTCTTGAAAAGCCTTAATCTATCGTTATAAGTTTTGAAATGGTTTGGATTAATATCGAGGTTGAACTTTTTACCGTTGTACTCTCGATATCTAACTCCATTAAAATGAAAGGTTACATAGCCTCTTTGGCTTAAGTCATTGGTTAGGATAATTTTTGGTTCTGAAAACATAATCTGGCGCATTATATGGCGCAAATCATATCAATTAAGTAAAATATGTGGTTTAAAGGCTGTAAAGATTGGTAGAGCAATGGACTGAAAATCCATGTGTCGCCGGTTCGATCCCGGCCCATACCACTTTAAAACCTCAGAGCAATCTGGGGTTTTTTGATTCTAAATGGTTTTGTGTTGATAATAAAGAATAGGATTAGCTTAGTAAGTGATAAAACCTTTTTATATTTAGTATCCATCTAAAATCTTAAATGCTTCAAAACCGTGTAAATCCTTTTGGTGATATCATTGCAACCAAAGCCCGAGGAAAATGGCTGGGCAATCGTGGGCAACTACACGGGACTGGCAAAACCATTTTGCGGCCTTTTAAGCACAAGGCTTGGATTATTTGTCTCTTGGAATTTAAAGGCAGGCATAGGATAGTCATGTCGCCTAAT
>SEBM01000737.1 GCA_004296145.1 Flavobacterium sp. | reverse complement strand
ATTTTTAATAAAAAACGAGAAAAGATCTTTATGAAAGGTCTTTTCTCGTTTTTGTCATTTCGACCGAAGGGAGAAATCGCACTAGAAACTCTACAACGATTGGAATTTAGTTTGTGGATTTTCTAGTGCGATTTCTCGTTCCTCGAAATGACAAACTTCATGTTATTCTTAGCGAATCTGTGAAAGCAGCTTAAACTTCCGCCAGTTTATTCAAAAACTCTAAACGAACACTTCCGTCTTCGTCTATTTTAGTCAAATTAATTTCCTGCAAAGTATTTACCAATTCAGGATTCCAGGGTGTTTTTACTTTTACGTAGTTTTCTGTAAATCCGTGAATATAACCTTCTTTGTTTTCGCCTTCAAACAAAACCGTTCTGTTGCTTCCCAGTTGGCTTTCATAAAAAGCTCTGCGTTTTTTTACAGACAAACCTCTAAGCATTTTGCTTCGTTTTGCTCTCACATTTGAAGGAACAACACCCGGCATATCTGCGGCTTCTGTATTATCTCTTTCAGAATAAGTAAATACGTGTAAGTATGAAATATCCATTTCGTTTAAGAAATGATAGGTTTCAAGAAAATGTTCTTCGGTTTCACCAGGAAATCCAACAATAACGTCAACACCAATACAGGCGTGCGGCATTACTTCGCGAATTTTATTCACACGTTCTGTATACACTTCACGTAAATAACGGCGTTTCATTAACTTTAAAATATCATTACTTCCTGATTGCAACGGAATATGAAAATGTGGTACAAAAGTTCTGCTTTTAGATACAAAATCAATTGTTTCATTTTTTAATAAATTCGGTTCAATTGATGAAATTCTTAAACGTTCAATTCCTTCTACTTTATCTAAAGCCTGAACCAAATCAAGAAAAGTATGTTCGTGTTTTTTATTTCCAAACTCCCCTTTTCCGTAATCTCCAATATTTACACCAGTCAAAACAATTTCGCGGATATTCTGCGCAGAAATTTCTTTAGCATTTTGTAAAACATTTTCGAGTGCATCACTTCTTGAAATTCCTCTTGCCAAAGGAATTGTACAATAGGTACATTTATAATCGCAGCCATCCTGAACTTTTAAAAAAGCGCGTGTACGGTCTCCGATAGAATAACTTCCCACATAAAAATCGGCTTCAGCAATTTCGCATGAATGAACTTCACCCATATCGTTTTTGCTCAAATCATTTATGTAATCGGTAATTTTAAATTTTTCTGTAGCACCCAGAACTAAGTCAACGCCATCTACGGCTGCTAATTCTTCGGGTTTTAATTGTGCGTAGCACCCAACTGCAGCTACAAAAGCTTTATCGTTGAGTTTCATTGCTTTTTTTACAACTTGTTTGAACTGCTTATCTGCATTTTCTGTAACCGAACAGGTATTGATTACATAAATATCAGCGACATCTTCAAAATCGACACGGTCAAAACCTTCGTCATTAAAGTTTCTGGCAATTGTAGAAGTTTCTGAAAAATTCAGTTTACAACCCAGAGTATAAAAGGCAACTTTTTTTCTGTTTTCCATAATGTATCTTAAATTAATGAAATCGTTGTCAAAAAATTTAAGGCTGCAAATTTACAAACAAATTTCTGTAAAAGAAAGACAATAAGCGACTTCATGTCAATATTTTGAAAGGAATAACTTTTATGAGTTGCAAAAAAAATTGTATTTTTAGCTAAAATTTCCACAAATAAAATTTCGAAAATTATATCTCTTAATC
>SEBM01000736.1 GCA_004296145.1 Flavobacterium sp. | reverse complement strand
ATAATAAACAATATCGAGACAGATGATAGAGGAAATCTAATTTTTTATGACAGCCTAAATAATAAATATTTTTTTGCTGGTTATCGATTTAACAAATTTGATAAGTTAGGTATTTCTGAAGGGGACAGAATCTTCAAGGATCAATTTAGCAAAAGCATGACCATTGGCAGAAAGATCGATAAGGGTTATAAAGTATATCACGTACAGGAGCCTAATGGAATGGTTTCTTTTATATATTACAGTTATTGAAATAATTTGTCACCAAGGCAGTTGTAATAAATTTATTGTATATATTCCGCAGGAGACAGAGGCCGTTGAGGAGGAGTGCAGTCCGATTGTTACCCCCCGCCGGGAGGAATACATTAAAACCTGTGATGACCGGAAAATCAGATAGTATAGCATAAAAAAAGACAGTGTGGATAAATACGGCTGGGAAATGGTATTTAATAAAAATATATACAATTAGAAGTATTTATTGACCATTCAGGATGTAGACAGTCTGAACTGAACCATTGATTACGATGGGCAGTAAGAAGAAATCAAACAGGTAAGACAATTACAAACAGCCCTGTAGGGTCAGGTACGGGTTTAACAGTGGCCTGCTGTAAGGGTATGCTGTTAGGAAACGGGGCTTTGGCTCCGTTTTTTGTAAGGCGGCATGGGTGTTGGCTGTTTTGGTTTTTGTTTTATGTTTTATGTTTTTTGGTTTTTGGTTTATATGGGTGGTGTGGGGAAGGAGGTTTTTTCTTTTGTGTGTTGGGACTGGGTGGATGGTAAATTGGGAGTTCTTTATGGAGTGCCGATTTTTATATATATATGAGGGTGTATAGTTGGAGATTGTTATATGTTTTTTATTTTTTTCTTTTTGTGCCGGAGTTAGGTTGGAATGGTTGGAATTTTGCATGTATTTTAAAATGGTGGCTGGACTAATTCCCGCGACAGGAAGTTATTTATATTTCATGCAAAGCGTGCAAGTAGACACATTCGAACCTAAACCCACCATTCTGATCGTAACGGAAAAAACGCACTACACTTTGTAATCAAGGCTCTTTATAGTGTTTTTTTATTACACAGCATTCCACTTTCAACATCACGGAGCTTAGAATGCTGTAATAGTATTCTAATATTCTGTAAGAAGGATTGTTTAAATTGCTGTAAATTTGTCTTTATACTGGTAGTATACTGTTAAATCAGTCAGAAAAATACAGGGGACCGGCGGGGTTCGTCTGGAGGTTCTGTCCCAAATGATTTAGTTAATTACCGTATACTTTTCAGGCAACCGCCGGCCGCCAAAGACTCCCTTTTTCAGGGAGTTTTTTTGTTTAACAGGACTAGTTCAAAGAAGGATTGAAAATATAGTGGATATTCAACTGATGCTTACGGTTTTAAATGCCGGTTTTTCAGCGCCAGGATAAAAATTTCATGTAAAAAATAAAATGTATACAATGGAAAAAATCTACGGTTTGTGTAGCATTAAAAACTGAGAGTGTGTTACAGGGAATCTTGCAGTAGGGGCTTATAAGTCCAACTGCTGTAAGGGGAACAGGGCTTTGGTTTCGTTTTTTGTAAGGCGGCTGTTGGTTGTTTTGGTTTTTGGTTTTCTGGTTTATAGGGGGTGGCGGGGGAAGGAGGTTTTTTCTTTTGTGTATTGGTATGATACTAAAGAGGGAAATGCTTTGACTTATTTTTTTCTTTTTATTCCAGAACGGGGGATGTTGATTAAAAT